>JANNAJ010000117.1:0-12666 GCA_031384285.1 Verrucomicrobiota bacterium | reverse complement strand
TTCGGCACCGACGACGGACCTGCCCATCGGCCCCGTCCTTGGCGCACCTCGACCCTGCGCGCCGCACACCGAGCGGCGGGCGAGGTCGCCCACCGCCACGGGCCGGTGGCCCGTTCCACCCGGACCCACGACGGGTGCGCCTGGACCTCCCGGCTCCAGCATTTTTGGGGATTGTCAGAGAACGCGTGGCGTCGCTTCCTTCCAAAGCGCACAACCGATCCCTCGGAGGGCTGTATGGAAGATCACGAACTTTTCACGTCCCCGTCATCGCTGCTCACCACGGGTTCGGCGCTCATCGTCTTCGGCATGTGCGTCGGGTGGTTGCTCGGCGGGTCCTTCGTGCGGCGGCAGCTGCCCACCGCGGCGACCTCCAAGCCACCGGATCCGACGCCGGGCCCCGACACGGAGCGGATGAGCCTCGCGCGGACGGACCTCTTGGCGGCCGTCAACCGGGAGATCCACACGCCCCTCAACAGCGTCCTCGGCTACACGGACCTCTTGCTGGACACCTCGCTCCTGTCGGACCAGCGCGAGTTCGCGGTCAACGTCCGCCAATCCGCGGAGGTCCTGGGCTTCCTGTTGGACGACATCGGCGACTACTCCCGCCTGCAGCACGGCACCTTGGAGCTCGTGTCGGTTTCTTTCGATCTCGGTGAGACGCTCTCCCAGGTCCTCGACCTGCTGGCGCCGCGCGCCAACGAGCAGGGCATCGAGCTCGCGCATGACATCGTCCCGCACGTGGACCTCCGGGTGAAGGGGGATCCGGCGCGGACGCGCCAAGTGCTCCTCAACCTCATCAGCAACGCGCTCAAGTTCACCTCCGAGGGCCATGTGCTCGTCCGCGTCGACGTGCTGCCCGGGACGCCGGGCCAGCTCCGCTGCCGCATCAGCGACACCGGTTGCGGCATCTCCGAGGAAGGGCAGACCGATCTCTTCCTGAAGCCGGGCATCGCCGGCGCGGCCATCGTGCCGAAGGCGGGCGGCCCGGGCTTGGGGATCGTGATCTCGCGTTGTTTCATCGAGAAGATGGGCGGCCAGATCGGCGTTGTGAGCCGGCCCGGGAGCGGTTCCGATTTCTGGTTCCAGCTCCCGCTCGCCGACAGTGATCCCTCGACCTCGGCGGCGGCGCCGAAGCCGTTGGTGACCGAGGAGAGCCCGCGCGTGCTCGTGGTCGAGCCGGTGCTCATCGCCCGGCAGATGTTGATCACGCAGCTCAAGGCCGCCGGCTACGTGGTGGAGGCGCTGACGAACGGCCAGGAGGCGCTGGCCAAACTGCGGCAATCCGCGGCGGCCGGGCGGCCGTTCCAATCGGCCGTCTTCGCCGAGAAACTGCCCGACCTTTCCGGCCGCGATTTCGCGCAGGCGGTCCGCACCGATCCCGTGCTGCGGGCGACCGGCCTCGTCTGCCTGCGCCGGCAAGGCGTGCGCTCGGTGACCAAAGGGTCCGCCTTGCTCGGCGTGGTCGAACTGGTGAAGCCCGTGCTCCGCGCGGGACCGCTGCTCAACGCGGTGCGGGCCGCGCCGACCTTGCAGCCCGTCGCCGAACCCACCATCACGCCCGGCGCACCTTGGGCGACGGCCGGTCCGGAGGCCGACGGGACGATCGGCAGCGGCACCGGGGTCTTCGCGCCGGTCGGGTTCGCGCTGCTGGCGGAGGACAACGAGCTCGACCAGCGCGTGCTCGTCGAGATGCTCCGGCGCATCGGCTGGGCGTGCAAGGTGGCCGACAACGGCGCCGATGCCGTGCGCCTCGCCGAGGTCCGCCGCTACGACATCATCCTGATGGATTGCCATCTCCCGGAGCTGAACGGCTTCGACGCCACGCGGCGCATCCGGCAGACGGAGAACGCGTCCAAGGCGCCGAGGATCCCCGTCGTCGCCGTCACCGCCGACGCGATGGCCGACAGCCGCGTCCGCTGCCTGTCCGCCGGCATGGACGACTGCATGACGAAGCCGTTCCGCCGCGCCGAGCTCGAGGCGATGCTGGCCCGGTGGGCACCGCGCACGCGGTCCGCCCCGGCGCCGGTCGCCTAGGCGATCACGCCTTCCACGACGTCGCCCTCCGCGATGGGGATCGGGCGCTGCTGGTGGTTCATCACCTCGGCCTTCGCATCGATGCCGAGCAGATGGAACACCGTCGCCGCGAGGTCGTCCGGTCGGACCGGCTTCTCCGCGGGATACGCCCCGTCGCGGTCGCTGGCGCCATGGACGAACCCGCGCTTCACGCCGCCGCCCGCGAGCAGCGCGGTGTAGCAATGCGGCCAGTGGTCGCGGCTGACGTTCGCGTTGATCACCGGCGTCCTCCCGAACTCGCCCATCCACACGACCAGCGTCGTCGCCAGCAGGCCGCGCTCGTCCAGGTCGTTGAGCAGCGCCGGCAAGGTCACGTCGGTCATCGGCAGGTGGAGCTTCTCCACGATCGGGTACATGCGCGTGTTGTTGAACCCGTGCGTGTCCCAGCCGCCGCTCTCGGTGCTCTGTCCGCCGATGTTGTCGGAGAAGTAGACCGACACGAACTTCACGCCGCTCTCGACGAGACGGCGCGCGAGCAGGCAGCCCTGCCCGTAGGTCGTGCGTCCGTAGCGCTCACGGACCTTCTCCGGCTCGGCGGAGAGATCGAAGGCGCTCCGCAGCTTGTCGCTGTGCAGCATCGCGAGCGCCTTCTCGTAATAGGCATCGATGCCTCGCGCCGCCGCCGCGTGGTCGAGCAGACCCGATTGCCGGTCGATCATCCGCTGCAACTCGCGGCGCGCCGACAACCGCTCGAAGCTGACGCCGTTCGGCAGGTTCAGCTCAGGTAGGCTGAAATCCGCGGCGTTGGGGTCGCGTGTGACCAGCAACGGATCGTGCTCCTTGCCGAGGAAGCTGGCATGCTGTCCGGGCGTCACCGATCCGTCGCGGCAGACATGAGGATACGCCACGAAGGTCGGCAGTTCGCCGCCGATCGGCGCGAGCGCATCCACCACCGAGCCGTAGGCCGGGGCGAGGTCCAGCGTGTCGCGGAGGCGGATGTCGTCCACCGGCGGCGCGTGCCCGGTGAGCGCGTAGTAGCTCGCCGAGTTGTGGTTCACCATCTTGTGGGTCATGGACCGGATGAGCGTCACCTTGTCCATGACCTTGGCGACGTTCGGCAGCCGTTCGCTGACCTGGATGCCGTCCGCGCTCGAAGCGATGGGCTTGTGCGGGCTGCGGATCTTGGACGACGCGTCCGGCTTCATGTCGAACATGTCGATGTGCGACGGTCCACCGAACTGGTAGAGGAAGATGACCGACTTGGCGCGGGCCTTTGGCGCGGACAGCGCGGTGCCGGGCGCGAGCGCCTCGGCGGCGAGCAGCTTGGGCAAGGTGAGCCCGAGCATCCCGAGCCCGCCGACCTTGAGCAGCGTGCGCCGCGAGAACTTCTCGGCGGAATGGAACCCGGGACAGGCGGAGGAGTTCATGGCGGAATCTATGGCGAAGCTGCCGCCGGAAGACTCACGTTGGCGAGTTGTCGTTTGAGCGTCGGATCGTAGTCCGAGTGTGCCCGGTTCGTGCGTTCCACTGCGGGTCGGATGATCTCCGCGCGCGGGTCGATGTCGCGGCCCCACAGTTCGCGCCAGACGTGCCGGGTGTTGGCCATCATGTCGCCGCGCTGCGTCTCCTCTTCGAATTTGGGCCGGTAAAGGTCCACCGCCTTCTGCAGATGGCGCAGGAATTCCTGCTCCGTGGGATGGCCCGTCTTGGCGACGACGAGCCGGAAGGCGTCCAGGTCCTTCTCCTCCAATCGCTGGAGCTTGCTCACCAGCACGTCCCACGGATGCACGAAGCGGAACAGGTGCCCGTGCCGCTCGACCTCGATGGCGCGAGTCCGCCAGTCGGAGGTGCTCCGGAAGGCCAGAGGGTCGCAGACCTGGATGTAGAACTCGACCGCCTTGTCCTGGGTCCAGCCTTGTTCCTCCACGAACTTCAGGAGCGCGTCGTAGATGTCGTCGTCATCGCCGAAGACGTCGATGTCCGCGCTGGTGAAGGTCGGCTCGACGAGAAGCTGGATGGGGGCCGAGCCGAAGACATTGACCTCGAATCTCGGCTCCGGCGGCAATGCCCTGGCGAAGGCGTCAAGCCTTCTGCCAGCGGGCGTTTCCCACGCGATATGGTCGGCCAGAAAAAGCATAGAGAGCCTGATCGATGAGCCGCGAAGTCACGCCCTTGTCCGCCGCCAGCACTTGCGCCAGCCGCACATCGCGCGAGGTCGTCTTGCCGGCCTGATGGCGGAGCAGGATGCGCGCGGCGATGCGCGACTTGCGCCAGCAGCGGTCCAAGGTATGACGGCCATTCTCCGACATGACGGCACGATGCCGGGAAGGTGGAAGCGGGTCAAACCGACAGTCCGTCACCTCCGCAACACGAACTCCTTCGCGTTCAGCAGACCCCAGAGGATGTCCTCCAGCGCGGCACGCTGGTCGGGCGCGGACCGGATCAGCGCGGTCAACGTCGCCGACTCCAGCTGGCCCGGAGGTCGGGTGAGAGCGGTCCAGAACAGGTCGTCCACCATGGCGGCGGCGGGCTTGCCGGACGCGAGGAGCGCCGCGAGGCGGTTCTCCTTCGCGGTGATGAACTCCTGCACCGTCGGGCCGCTGATGAAGGCGAAGGCCTGTCCCATCGCCGGCTCGGTGGAGCGCTCGCATTCGCTCGGCGTCTGCCGCGGCGGCTTGCCGAAGGCGGTCAAGAACTGGTCGAGCCGGCCCGGACCGCGGCGGGAACCGGTCTTCAGCAGCGGCATCTGGCCCGCCCGCGTGCCGACCGGGAAGCCGCCGAACTCCAGCGGCACGCCGGCCACCGAGCTCTGCGCGTCGAGCAGTTGCTCCGCGCCGAGGCGCCGCACGACCGTGTGCGAGTAGTTGGTGGTGTCGTCCTCCGCGCCCTTCGCCGGGACGGACGACGCTTGGTAGGCCCGCGACGCCATCACCCGCCGGATGACATGGCGCAGCTCGAAGCCGGACCGCACCAACTCCGCCGTGAGCGCGTCGAGCAGCGCCGGATGCGAGGCGGGATTCGTTCCGCGGAAATCGTCGATCGGGTCCACCAGCCCGCGGCCCATCAGATGGAACCAGATGCGGTTCGCCTGCGTGCGAGCGAACAGCGGGTTCTCCTTGGACGTGAGCCAGACCGCGAGCACGTCAAGCTCGGTCGGGCCCGCGATCGCGTTGGTCGGTCCGACGGGCCGCGACCCGGGAGACGCGACGCCGGGCGTCGCGGGACCGTCCTTCGCATGCGGCACGGCGAGCGGGGCCGTCGCGCCGAGCAGGCGCGGGACCGCGGGCTTCTTGGTGCGCGGGTTCTGGTGCTCGCCGTTCTCCTTCACGAAGACGACCTGCTCGCCCTTGAACTCGTGCTTGTCGTTCTCGTCCTGACGCCGGTTCTCCAGCACCTGGAAATCGACGCGGGCGAAGACGGCCGTCCAGTCGTGGTAGTTGTCCTGGGTCCAGCGCTCGTAGGGATGGTTGTGGCACTGCGCGCACTGCAGGCGGGTGCCGAGCCAGACCTGGGCAGCGGCCTCGGCGCGCTCCACCGGCGTGCGGAGGTTGCGATAGTAGTTGGCGGCCGGCTCGGCGTAGGTGCTGCCGCGGGCGGCGACGAGCTCGCGGGCGAACTGGTCCAACGGTTTGTGCGCGGCGATCGAGCCGCGCAGCCACTCGTAGAAGGCCCGGGCGCCCTTGCGGTCGAGCGTCCGTTCGTCGAGCCGCAACAGGTCCGCCCACTTCAGCGCCCAAGATTCCGCGAACTCCGGCCGCTCCAGCAGCCGGTCCACCAACCGCGCCCGCTTGTCCTGGGAGCGGTCGGCGACGAACGCGCGCGCTTCGTCCGCGGTCGGCAGGATGCCCAGCAGGTCCAGAGAGGCGCGCCGGAGGAAGACCCCGTCGTCGGCCAGCGGCGACGGCGCGAGGCGGAGCTTCGCCAGCTTGGTCTGGACCTCGCGGTCGATGAAGTTCGCCGGCTTGGGGAAGGCGCCCGGACCCGGCGCGGGACGGTTTGGCACAAAGGCGATCCGCACCGGCGCCTGCTGGTCGAGGTAGCGCACGAGCACCGTGGTCTCGCCGTCGTTCTTGCGGGAGACGCGTCCGTTCGCCGCGACCTCGGCGACCCCGATGTTCGAGACCTCGTAGCTGGCGAGCGCGGTGACGTCGCGTCGCCGGCCATCGGCGAAGACGGCCGACGCCGTGATCTGGGATGTCTTCTTCGGCGCGACGAGGAACTCGTCGCGCGGAGAGACCTCCAGCCGGACCAGCGCCGGTGCCGAGGCGTCGTCGGCCGCCCGAGCGGCGATCCAGCGACGGAGCATCTGGTGCTCCCGCGAACCCGGCTTGATCCTTTGACCGCCTTCATGCGGCACCTCGGCGAGCGGCTTGAGCAGGAGCAAGCTCTGGTCGGGATCGGTGAGGCTCAACCGCCGTCCGGCGAGGTCGTCCACGAGTGCTGCGTGGTCGGCAACGGGATCCTGTCCGCGCAAGGAGAGCTTGAAGCCGCCTTTGCCGGCGCGGTTGCCGTGGCACGCGCCGCTGGCGCAGCCGGCCTTCGAAAGCACCGCCATCACATCGCGGCGGAACGAGACGGGTTCCCCATCCGCCGGAGACGGGGTGGCCACCGGCGCTGCCAGGGCGACCGCTCCAAGCGATGCGGCGATGCCGGCGATGATCCAGGACCGGAAGGATGTCCGAAGGCGGGGCATGCCGGGATTATTGGTGAAGCGAGCGGCGAGCCGGGCCGAAGGTTTCCTCGGCCGGACAGAGCCGCGGTCGGGTCACTTCGCCCGCGTGACGTAGGTCTTCGCGTGGCCGGTCGCGGGGATGTCGATGGTGTAGCTCATGCCATCGGCGGCGACGCGGCAGTGGATGAAGTTGCCGGAGCACTTCGCGTCCTTGTTCGCGATGAACTCGTCGGGGCAGTTGTTCGTGGCGCCGTCGGGGCGGACGTTCTTGTGGACCTGGTACTGCGCCTGGAGCGTCGGCAGCCCGCGGAGCGTCTGGAAGACCTCGCCCATCGCGCCCTTGGTCGGGCCGTTGTTCATCACGCTCACCGTCGGGTTGAGCGCGCGGAGCAGGAGCGGGTGGTTGCTCACGTCGAGCCCGTGGTGCGTGACCTGGTAGATGTCGACGCCGGGGACCATCGGCATCGGCCAGACGAGCTTGGCTTCGACGTTCCACGTGAGGTCGCCGCCGTCGTAGAAGCGGAATCCGCCGAAAGTCAGCGTCCAGGCGGAGCTGTTCGCGTTGTCGGAGGTGTCGACCGGTTTCGCCGCAGGCAGGCCCTCGTTGGTCCAGGCCTTGAACTCTTTCGACTTCGGTTCCCAGCGCTCCTGCCGCGCGATGAGGCAGCGCAGCTCCAGCGGACGACCGGAAGCCTTCAACGGCAAGGTCACCCCGGGTTTCACGACGTGGCGTTCTTTCACGGGCATCGTGCGATAGGCCTTGCTCGTGAGCGGCCAGGTCGAGGTCTTGTTGCCGTCCGGATCGGCGTCGGGCAGACCGTTGTCCCAGACGTGGACGACCGGCATCAGAGCGGCCAGCTCCGCGGCACCGCCGAAGTGGTCCACATGGAAGTGCGTGGTGATGTAGTGGTCGATCTGCCGGATCCGGGCGGCTTTCGTCGCGACGGCGTGGATCCGACCGGAATCGCGGCCGCCGGGGTTCCCGGAATCGATCAGCACGCTCTCGCCGTCCGGGGTGACGACGAGCGTCGATCCGCCGCCTTCGGAATCGATCCAGTAGAGGTCGAGGGTTCCGTCGACGGCGCCGGCGGACGCGGTCGACACCGGGAGCACGGGCATCGCGGCCGCGAGGAGGAGGACGGAGGGGAGACGCATGGGCCGGTGATACGCTCCCGGCGCGGACCGCGCAATCCGCGACGCGCCGATCAACGCGGCGTGCGTTCCGTCCGGAAGATTCCGGCTTGGGCGAGTTCCGCGGGCGGTCCCGGCTGGAAGGCGAGGAACTCCGGCGTCTCCAGACGGTGCTTGCCGTCCGGCGCGGTCCGCACGAGGTGACGCAGTTCTTCCAGGTCGCGCGACCAGCGGAAGCCGTTGAAGAACTCCATCGGCTCGAACTGCGCCTTGTACAGCGCGGGCTCCGAATAGCAGGTGCCCAGATGCAGGTGCACGAAACCGGTCCTGGCGAAGTGATCCACCGCGCGCACCATCATCGCCATCCCGACGTGCTTCGTCTCCGGCCCGTGCCGGTAGAAGGCGTAGTAGTAGAAGGCGGTCGTCGGCGCCTCCAGATACATGAGCACCGAGCCGCGGTCCTCGCCGGTCGCGATGTCGGTGAAGTGCAGCACATGGCTGACGACCGCTCCCGACATCAGGCGGTCCAGCCGCTCGGGCGACATCACGCCGGCGCCCCACTTCGCTTCGGCGTAGGAGAGCCATCCATCGCGGCGCGCGGGCGTGAAGGCGAACTCCGACCGCGGGACGAGTTCGCACCGCAGCGCCTCGGCCTTGCGCAGCACCCGGCGGTTCTCGGACGTCGGCGCCCAACCGACGAGAGGCACGCGCAACTGGCGGACGAGATAGAAGCGGTCGAGCTGCGGGGATCCGGGGAGGAAGCCCGCGGCGAACGCGTCCGCCGGCGTCTCCCCCGGCTCCAGGAATCCCCAGACCGCGTACGGATAGACGTAGCGGGCAGGATCCGGGGCGGCTTCGGAGAAGAGTAGCTTCATCGCCGGGGAAGATTCAGGCGCCGAGATAGACGCGCGGCAGGCGTGCCCGCCAACCGGTCAGCACGTCGTAGCTCACGCTGCGCTTCAGCACGGCCACGTCCTGGGCGGTGATCTCCTCGTCGCCTTGCCGTCCGAGCAGCACGGCCTCGTCGCCGATGCCCGCGGACGGCAGGTCGGTGAGGTCCAGCATCAGGGCGTCCATCGTCACGCCGCCGACGATCGGCGCGCGGCGTCCGCCGACGAGCGCCGACCCTTCGTTGCGGACGCGCGGGAAGCCGTCGCCGTAACCGAGCGGCAGCACGCCGATACGGCTGGGACGCTCCGCGGTCCAGCGCATGCCGTAGCCCACGGTGTCGCCGGGGGCGAGCTCCTGGATGGCGGCGACGCGGGCCTTGATCGACAGCACGGTCCGCAGGCCGGCCAGTCGCCGGCACACCGAGGACGGATAGACGCCCTGCGCCAGCAGCCCGACGCGCACGACATCGTGATGCGCTTCCGGCAGGTCGAGGAAGCCGCCGGAGTTGCAATGGTGGACGAGATCCGGCCGCACGCCGGCTTCCTCCAGCACGGCGAGGCACCTTGCGAAGCGCTCGCTCTGCGTCCGCGCGAAGGCCTTCTCCGTCTCGTCGCTCTGGGCGAAATGCCCGAGCACGCCGGCGAACCCGAGCCCGTCCAAGCCGGCCAACGCGCGGCTCCATCCCGCCACGTCGCGCCACGCGAAGCCGAAGCGGTTCATGCCCGTGTTCACCTTGACGTGGATCCGCACCGGACTTCCGCGCCGCGTGCCCATCTCGGACAGCGCCTGCGCGATCCCGATGTTGCCGACGCACGTCTCGACGCCGAGTTGGACCACCCACGGCAGCTCGTCCGGCAACCGTTCTCCCAGCAACAGGATCGGCGCGCGGATGCCGGCGTCCCGCAACACGGCCGCCTCGCCCAGCGTGAACACGGCCAACAGGTCCGCGCCGTTGGCGAGCGCGACCTCGGATGCGCGCACGGCACCGATGCCGTACGCGTCGTCCTTCGCGACGTACAACAACCGCGTGCCGGCCGGCAGGTCGGCGCGGATCAGGCGGAAGTTCTGCGCGAGCACCGCGAGATCGACCTCGACCCAGGCGGGCCGGGGCGGTCGCCCGGTCGGAGCGGCGTTGGAGGCGTCGGTGTTCATGCGTTCCCCGGCGGCCAGAGCGACTTGCCCACGTCGGTGCGATGGTAGCTCCCGAGCGAGCGGATGCGACGGATGTTCGCGTAGGCCGTGGCGATGGCCCCGTCGAGCGTGCCGGCGATGGCGGCGACGTCGCAGATGCGGTGGCCGGTCGCCTCCAGCACGCCGTCGTCGCGGGCCTCGACCTCCTGCCACCAGACGTCGCAGGTGGGCTCGCCCTGCACCGTGACCGGCACGCGCGGGCCGGTGAGCTGGGTGAAGGGATATCCGTAGCCCGCGAGCGTGAGGTTGCAGCCGAAATCCAGGCCGTCCCGCCAGCGTGGCGCGATCGGCTCGTCGCGGGCGCAGCGCAGGAACGTCCCGAGCGGCTCCGCCAACATGCGCGCGATCATCGGGCCGCTGGTGACGCCGAGCCGGACGTTGTATTCGAGCACGTGCCAGCGGCCTTCGTGGAGCATCGCCGTGACCTGCACGGGGCCGTGGAAGCCGACCTCGCGGAACCACGGCCGCAGCGGCGCGAGCAGTTCGCGCACGAGCCCGTACCGGTCCTGCGGGTCGCGCTCGACGAGCCCGCCCAGCGGCGCGCCGGCCACGATGCCGAGGTCGCCGTCGAACGCGCGCTTGTACTCCTGGTTGGTGACGAGCGGATGGATCTCGCCCGCGCTCACCAGCGCGATGTGCCCGGCCTCGCGGCGGCCGAGATATTCCTGGAGGAAGATCCCTTCGGAATCGTCCAGCGTAGGCAGCCACGCCAACGTGTCCTCGACCGATTCGCAGACGATGGTGTGGATAGGGCTGGTCGGCGAGCAGAGCGGGTTCTTCAGCACGAACGGCCGCTGCTCACGGCGGACGATCCGCTCCGCGTCGGCGCGCGTCGGGACGGTCCAGGCCCGGGCGAACGGCACGCCGTGCCGCCCGCACAGCTCGCGGGCGAAATCGCGTTCCCGCTCCAGGCGCAACCCTTCGCCGGTCGGGCAGAGGATCGGCGGGGCGAGCGAAAGGAACTCGTCGGTCCACGGCTTCAACGCCCATTCGATCGACATCGGAACGATAAGGTCGGGCCGTTCGCGGCGGAGGCGCGGACAAGGGTCCGGTTCCGCGGCCGCGGTGACGCACGGGCCTTCGCTCATCGGGCCGTGGTGCGCGTAGTCGCGGGTCAGATAGGCGCCGACCTCCGCGCCGTCCTCGCGAAGCCGGCGCATCATCGACTGCGTGAACGCGCCGACGCCGAGGACCATCACCCGCTTTTTCCCGACCGCTTCAGCTCCCATGAGTGCGGGCGGACGCTAGGAACCGCCGGGCCCGGGGGGAAGGCGTTTCAGGAAGGACTTGTGCACATCGCCCCGGTCACGGCCGTGCCGGAGCGGTCAACCAGGCGAGCAAGGCCGCGATATCTTCGGTCGTCAGGCCGGATTCCAGGCCTTCCGGCATCAACGACCGTCCGGTCGGGACGAGGCGCGCCAACCGGGCCCGCGGGAAAACTTCTTCGGTCCCACCGGCTATCTTCAGCGTGACGGCGGAATCGGATTCCCGCGCGAGCAGGCCGGTGACGGACGTGCCGTCCTTGGTCTCCGCGGTCCAGGCGGCGAAGTTCGGCGCGACCTCGCGGTTCGGATCGAGGATCGAGACGAGCAGCTTGTCGGGACCGTTGGCGACGACGGATCCGAGGTCCGGCCCGAGCGCGGCGCCTTCGCCGCGGAAGGCGTGGCAAGTCGTGCAGCGTTCCCGGAAAACGACCGCGCCGCGTGCGGGATCGCCTTTCAGGTCCAGCGCGGGAAGAAACTTCGCCAGCACCGCCAAGCGGTCCGGATCGGGCCGCGCGGCGGCCACGTGTTTCGGCGCGACGGGCCGAGTGTTCGCGCGGCGCCACGCTTCGGCGAGCAGTTCGGACGGCGCCGGCTCGAACCGCGCCAAGGCGTGGCCTTGGACCACCATGCCGCGGACCAAGGCGTCGGCGATAACGGCGGCGTCCTGCGCGGGCAGAAGTGCAAGCGCCGCGATGACCTTGCCGACCGCACCTCCGTCGCCGCGCCGGCCGATGGTCCGGGCCAGTTCCGCCAGCACAGCGGCGGCCTCGGGGAATCCCGGAACGCGCGACGCGGGCATCAGTTCGTCCCAGAGCGCGCCTTCGATCCCAACCGCTGTGTGGATCGCGGCGGAGCGGACGGTCGCCGGACCGGCGCGGACGAGCGCCGCCAGCGGACCGGACCGCGCTGCGGCCGGGACCGTCCGCAGCGCGAAAGCCAGATCGATACGGGCGAGCGGATCCGTCTCGGCGAGGGCGGCGGCAGCCAACCGTGCGGACAATCCGTCGCCGGCCGCCGCCGGATCGACGGCGATCTCGCCGGCGAGCCGGTAGGCATGGCGTCGCACCGCCGGATCGGCGTCGCGCACGACATCGGCGAGCAACGCGGGCGCCAGGGCACCGGCGGACCGCAAAAGATGGAGCGCGGCGATCTTGGTCGCTGCGGATGGTGCGGCCGACACCCCGGCAAGGATGGCCTTCAGCGCGGGCACGGCGGCGGGGTCGGCCCGTTCCACCAGATTCGGGCCGGGTGCGAAGTCGAATTCGGACAGGTCGGCGCCGGCGCAAAAGCCCTGGCCGGCACCCGCCAGCAAGGGCTGCCCTGCAACGACACACTGGACGACTGGCTGGCCGGACTGGGCGAGGCTCCCCTGGCCGGCCTGCGCGCCCGCCTCGTCGGGCAACTGGCCCGCTCGCGCGTCCTCGACCCGGCACGGGTGCAGGGCCGGGTCGTGGTCGCCGTGGACGGCACGGGCTACCTCTCCTTCCGGAAGAAGCACTGCGA
>JANNAJ010000083.1:0-3904 GCA_031384285.1 Verrucomicrobiota bacterium | reverse complement strand
TCGATCACCGAGTTCAAGCCGCCGAAAGGGTTGGGGACGACGCGGGGGTTCCCGGGGTCGGCCATCCAGGCGCCGTCCGCGACGAACCGGTATTCATGCGTGCCGGGCGGCAAGGTGATGTCCTTGATCCAACCGCCGCCCTCCGCCTCGATCATCGGGAACATCTGCGGATGCCACTCGTTGAAGCTTCCGGCGAGGAACACTTCGCTGGCCGGCAGGTAGGGCAACCGGAAGCGCACGACGACGGTCCTCGTCGGTTCCGGCGACAGGACGGGGGGCGGATCGGCAGCGGGAGTGCTCATGGTCTTCTGGACTTTTCGGGGTTGAATCTGGAGAGGCGCCCTGGCGCGTGCTCACCGTCGGTTGGCGAAGTGCATCCCTCCGTTGTGCGGGACCAACTCCGGCTAGCCGATCGTGGTCCTGTCGCGCCATGCTCGGGCCATGAAGGAACCTGTCCTGCCCACCGCTGCGAGGCTCGGGCACCAACCGTTCTTCCGCGGGGTGCCATGGCGACAACTCGAATCTCTGGCCGCCGTCGCCGCCTGCGCCGATTTCGCCGCGGAAGAAGTGGTCTTCCGCGAGGGCGAGGAGGCGAACCGCTTCTACCTGCTGCTTTCCGGCCGCGTCTCGCTCGAGGCCGCGGCGGGCGGACGCGAGGTCGGGCTGCAGACCGTCGAGGAAGGCGAGGCGCTCGGCTGGTCCTGGCTGTTCCCCCCGTTCCGCTGGCAGTTCACGGCCCGGGCGATCACGCCGGTCCATGCGTTCTTCTTCCACGCGCCCTCGCTGCGGCGACAGATGGACGAGGACCCGGCCTTGGGCCACGCGGTGATGCAGCGCATGGCCACCGTCTTGTTCGAGCGGCTCCAAGCCACCCGACGGCGCCTCGCCGTCGTGGAGGAGGCCGCCGCGGGCCATCCGGTCCGGCTTGCGGTAGTTGCCCCGCACCACAGGACACCCTAGCGTTCCTCCGATGCCCGACCACCGCGCCAGTCCGCTGCTGGAGCAGCTCTCCCGCTCGCAGATCTTCGCCGACTACCAGAAGGCCTTCGGCGAGGCGACGGGATTGCCGCTCTCGCTGCGTCCGGTCGAGGCCTGGCATCCGGTGCACCACGACCATCCGCACGAGAACCCGTTCTGCGCGCTGATGGCGAAGACGAGCCGGAGCTGCGCCGCCTGCCTCGACGTCCAGGAGACGATCGCCAAGGACCCCGGCCCCGGAGCGCGCACGGTGATGTGCTTCGCCGGCCTGAACGACACGGCCATCCCGCTGCGTTTCGGCCACGAGCTGGTCGGCTTCCTCCAGACCGGCCAGGTGCTGCTGAGCCAGCCCACGCCGGAACGGTTCGCGAAGACCGCGAAGCAACTGGTGAGCTGGGGCATCAAGGTGGACCTCACCAAGGCGGAGGACGCCTGGTTCCATTCGCGCGTGCTCACCGCCGAACAATACCAGGCGATGGTGCGGCTGCTCGGCATCTTCGCCCAGCATCTCTCCATCGTAGGCAACCAGGTGCTCGTGCAGCAACGGAACGCCGAGCCGCCGGTCATCACCCGCGCCAAGGAGTTCATCGCCGCGCACCAGGACGAGGCGCTGTCGCTCGGCACGGTGTCGAAGGCCGTCAACACGAGCTCGTTCTACTTCTGCAAGCTCTTCAAGAAGGCCACCGGCCTGAACTTCACCGACTACGTCTCGCGTGTCCGGGTCGAGAAGGCGAAGAACCTCCTGCTCAACCCCAACGCGCGCGTCAGCGAGGTCGCCTACGAGGTCGGCTTCCAGTCGCTCACCCATTTCAACCGCGTCTTCCGCAAGGTCGTCGGCGAGTCCCCGACCGAGTTCCGCGGTCGGCTCCCGTCGCATTGACGTGGACCACGAGCACGCCAGCTCCGAGGAGGCGCCGTGGCGGCCGATGATGGCGCGGGCAGGCGTCTGCACCGTCTCGGCGATCGCCGGTTGGGCCCTGCATCCCGATTTCAACGCGCCGGGCCACGCCGCCTTCACCATCGCCTACGTCAGCGGCGCGTGGGATCTGGCCCTCGCCGTCTGGGACGACCTGCGCCGGCTCCGCTTCAACACGCAGTTCCTCATGCTGCTCGTCGCCGCCGGCGCGGCGGCCATCGGCGCCTGGGGCGAGGGCGCGCTGTTGCTCATCCTCTTTTCCTGGTCCGCGGCGATGGAGACCTTCGCCGCCGGCCGCACCCAGCGCGAGATCAGCGCCCTGCTGAAAGGCGCGCCGAAGACCGCCCGCCTGCTCGATGGCGACAAGGAACGCGAGGTCACCGTCGAGTCGCTCAAGCCGGGCGATGTCATCCGCGTCACTGCCGGTGAGCAGGTGCCGGTGGATTTCGAGGTCGCGCTCGGCCGGAGCGCCTGCGACGAGTCCACGCTCACCGGCGAGGCCGAGCCGATCGCCAAGGCCCCGGGCGACACCGCGCTCGCCGGCACGCTGAACCTCTGGGGGGTCGTCGAGGGCCGCGTCCTGCGCGCCGCCGGCGACAGCGCGCTCCAGCGCATCATCCGGCTCATCCACGACGCGCAGCAGCAGAAGGCCCCGACCCAAAGGTTCACCGACCGTTTCGGCACCGGCTACACCATGGCGGTCATCGCCGGCTGCATCGCGATGTTCCTCGTGGCGTGGCTGGTCTCCGGTGCCCCGCCGTGGGTCTCGACCGGGACGCAACGCAGCGCCTTCTACCGCGCGATGACGCTGCTGGTGGTGCTCTCGCCCTGCGCGCTGGTGCTGTCCGTGCCTTCGGCGATCCTGTCGGCCATCGCCTGCGGCGCGCGCCACGGCGTGCTGTTCCGCGGCGGCAGCGCCGTCGAGATGCTCGCCGAGGTCCGCGTGGTGGCGTTGGACAAGACCGGGACGCTCACCGAAGGCGTGATGCACCTCGTGGGGGTCGAAGTCCTCCGCGGCAGCGAGGCCGATGTGCTCGCGGCGGCCGGCAGCATCGCGAAGATCTCCAACCATCCCGTCTCCCGCGCCATCGCCCGCGAAGCGGCGGGCCGCGGCGCGGTCCTCGGATCGGTCGAGGCCACCGAGACCATCGCCGGCAAGGGCGTGCGCGGACGTTGGCGCGGCCAGGCCCTCGCGCTCGGCAACCGGGAGCTGATGGCCGACAGCGGCGTCACGTCGGCCGACCTGTCCTCGCTCCCGCCCGTCGTGGACGCCAACGAGACCTGGCTCGCCGGCGACGGATTGCTTGGCCGGTTGCAGTTGCGCGACACGCTCCGCCCCGGGTCCCGCGCCCTGGTCACCCGGCTGCAAGCGGAGGGCCTGCGGATCGTGATGCTCACCGGCGACCGCGCCGGGGCGGCGACGAAGATCGCGGAGGAGGCCGGCGTCGGCGAGGTGCGCAGCCAGTTGAAGCCCGAGCACAAGGTCGCCGCCGTGCAGGAGCTGAAGGCCGGTGGCACCGTGCGCGTCGCGATGGTCGGCGACGGCGTGAACGACGCCCCCGTGCTCGCCGCCGCCGATGTCGGCGTGGCGATGGGCGCGCGCGGATCCGACGCCGCGCTGGAGCAGGCCGACGTCGTGCTGATGAACGACCGGCTGGAGAACTTCGTCTTTGCCCGCGACCTCAGCCTGCGCGCCCGGAGCGTCATCCGTCAGAACCTCGTCCTCTCGCTCGGCACCATGCTGGTGATGGCCGGGCTGTCGGTGGTGTCCTCCAAGATCCCGCTGTCCCTCGGCGTCGCCGCGCACGAGGGCAGCACCGTCATCGTCGTGCTGAACAGCCTGCGCCTGCTCTTCCCGCCGAAGGCGAGGTGAATCCCGCCCGGGAGGGCCGCGGTTCCACCCGCGCCCCATATTTTGCTCCGCCGAACGCGTGGGTGGTTCCAACGCGTGACGCGCGCCAAAGGGTTTCATCCGTGCGCGTCCTTCGCGAATGGATCAGGGCGCGGGTG
>JANNAJ010000039.1:0-8438 GCA_031384285.1 Verrucomicrobiota bacterium | reverse complement strand
GGGGGGGGGGTGTTTGTTTTTTGTCCACTCTGTCTTTTCGCCCGCGTGGCCCGGGGGCCTACCCCCGGCGCAGCTCGACCGACCGAAGACCCTGGAAAACTCATCGATACCCGGTCATGCGGGCGGCGGGCAGCGCAGCCATGGGCCACCCAAAAAAAGGGCGGAGCTTTCGCTCCGCCCCGAGCCGTTCCGCTGAGGTCCGACGGGCCAAGCCGGCCGCCGCTCAAGGCAGCGGCTTCCAAGCGGCATGTTGGAACCGGTCCCAGATCCAGCGGAAATCCGGGTTCTTCCCGGTGCCTCCCGCCCAGAAGAAGCTCTGGATGCCCTTCGCGGAATCCTTGGCCGCTTGGATCGTCTTCGCGTCGACCCATTTGTGGGCCTCCGCATGGCCGTCGATGAAGGAGAAGTCGCTCACGTTGCCGTGGAAGATGGCGAACGGATCGACCCAGCCCGGCGGCTGCACATCGATCACCCACGTCCCGAGGTTGTAGTTCCGAGGATCGGTCTCCTCGATGAACATCATGCTGTCCGACGGAGCCGTCACCTGCCCGGTCTTGGTGAACGCCTTGATGCCGGTCCAGCCGCCGGTGCCCATGCCGTCCGCCTTGGAGTAGCTGTCGAAGGCCCAGCCTTTGCCCGTCTTGAGCTTGGAGCGCAGGTCGCCGGGACAATGATAGGAACCGTAGGCCGTCACGTAGCGCCACATCGGTCCTTGGGCGAGCGCCGCCTGCACGACCTCGGTCGCCTTCTGGACCGTCATGCTGGCGTTTGGCTCCGGCTTCGGCGCGGGCCAGTAGCCACCACCATCGAGGCCGACCACCTGGTTGTTGGTCAAGCGCCACTGCGGCGGCAGGAGCCCGTCGTTGTTGTCCTGCGCGTAGAGCACGGTGCCGAGCGCGAGCTGCTTCTGGTTCGCCAAGCAGACCGCCAAGGTGGCCTTGAGCTTCGCCTTGGACAGCGCGGGCAAAAGCATGCCCGCCAGGATCGCGATGATGGCGATGACGACGAGCAGCTCGATGAGGGTGAAAGCGCGCCGGCGGTCCGTGGTCGCGGCGGCATCGATGGGGTCGGGGCGGGACAGGTTCATGATGGATGGGGGATGTGCGGGGCTTCTCCGGAGGTTGTTACCGCGGTGCGCCGGGATGTGAAGGTGGAATTTCGGGACGTCGCGCGGTTGCCCGGCGGTCCGAAGTCGCCTATCCCATGCGCCATGGAACCCCGCGAGGCCTACGTCGCCCTGAACATGGTCGAGCACGTCGGGCCGGTGCGACTCCGGCAGATGCTCGCCCATTTCGGCGGTGATCCGACAGCGATCCTGCGAGCCACCAAGTCGCAGCTCATGGCCGTCCACGGCATCGGTGAGGACACCGCCGCCTCGATCACCGGATGGGAGCGCAGCGTGGACCTCGCCGGTGAGCTGAAGCGCGTCGAGGAGTTCGACTGCCATGTCGTCACGCAGGACGACGATTCCTATCCCGCTTCGCTGCGCGAGATCTACGACCCGCCGAGCGTGCTCTACGTGAAAGGCACGCTGAAGCCGGCCGACAAGAACTCCGTCGCGCTCGTCGGATCGCGCCAGACCACGACCTACGGCCTCGAGGTCGCGCGCAAGCTCGGCTACCAGCTCGCCTACACCGGCGTCACGGTCGTCAGCGGAGGCGCCCGCGGCATCGACACCGCCGCCCATCAGGGCGCGCTGACCGCCAAGGGCCGCACCATCGCGGTCCTCGGCACCGGGATCAACCTCGTCTTCCCGCCCGAGAACGCCGAGCTGTTCGAGCGCATCGCCGCGGGCGGCGCGATCGTGTCGCAGTTCCCCTTCAACCGGCCCGCCGACAAGCAGTCCTTCCCCATCCGCAACCGCATCGTCGCGGGCATGACGCTCGGCACGGTCGTCGTCGAGGCGAACCTCAGCAGCGGCGCGCTCATCACGGCGAACTTCGCCACCGAGTACGGCCGCCAGGTCTTCGCCGTGCCCGGACGGATCGATTCCCCGCGCAGCAAGGGCTGCCACGACCTCATCAAGCAGGGCGCCAAGCTCTGCGAAGGCGTCGAGGACATCCTGAGCGAGTTCGAGTACCTCTTCCCGCCGAGCAACCGGCCGGCCTCTCCCGCCGAGACCGGCACGCTGCCCGGACTCGCGTTGTCGGACAACGAGGCGAAGGCCTACGCCGTCCTCAGCACGGGCGACGAACGGGCCATCGACGACGTGATCCGCGCGACCGGCCTGCCGGCGAGCGCGGTCTCGGTCGCCCTCTTCAGCCTGGAGATGAAGAAGCTCGTGCGACAACTGCCCGGGAAGATGTTCCTCCGCAGCGGCGGCCGCGAGTGAGGACGCCCTCCCCGCCGACCGCTGCTCGGCGCGACATGCGCGTCCCCGCCCGCAACTTCTGACCGCACCTCCATCTGGCGGGGCGTGATCAGGGCCGTCGTTCTCCGAGCTTGGGGCTTCCTTCGTCCGACGGGTTGATCCATCCTCCCTCCTCTCATGGGCGCACAATGGAAGCAGAAGGGCCGCGAACTCGAGGCCCACAAGAAGGGCCAGGTCCACGGCAAACTCGTCCGCGAACTCATCGTCGCGGCGAAGCTCGGCGGTGCCGATCCCGACCTCAACGCCCGCCTCTCCGCGGCCGTCGAGAAGGCCAAGAAGGCCTCCGTCACCCGCGACACTATCGACCGCGCCATCAAGAAGGGCAGCGGCCAGACGGAAGAGGTGGTCGTGTTCGAGCTCGTGACCTACGAAGGGTTCGGCCCGCACAAGGTGCCCGTCATCGTCGAGTGCCTGACCGACAACCGGAACCGCACCGCCCCTGAGATCCGCCGCCTCTTCAAGGCCGGCGCCCTCGGCCAACCGGGCAGCATGCACTTCTTCTTCGAGCACCGGGGCGTGGTCGAGGCCACGCACACCGACAAGACACGCGACCCGGAGAGCGATGCCATCGAGGCCGGCGCGCAGGACGTCGAGTCGCTCGAGGCGGATGAAGTCCCCGAAGGCGGCCTTGGTTCGCGGTTCCTCACCGATCTGAAGGACCTCGCGACCGTCAGCTCCTGGCTCACCAAGGCCGGCTGGAAGATCAGCGCGTCCGAGATGCGCTACATCGGCAAGACGCCGGTGAAGCTCGACGAAGCGGCCCACAAGGAGGTCGCAGCGTTCCTCAACGAGATCGACGACCACGACGACGTCCACCACGTCTACGCCGCGATGGCCTGACCCGCGGCGCGGTCAGACGCCGAACAGCTCCGTGAAGTTCCGGCGGACGCGGGCGGCCAACCGTTCCACCGGCTCGCCCGTGAAGTCGGCGTAGCCGCGGTACACGGCGGCCAGGTTCGCCGGGTGGTTCACGGCTTCGCCGTCCGCCAGATCGGTCAACGGATGCGTCGTCGACGCGTCGGGCAGCGATTGGTCCGGGGCGTCGGTCTCGATCAGCAGGCGATCCGGCGGCACTTCGCGGAAGACCTCGCGTTGCCGCGCCTTCCGTTCGTGAAGGAAATAGCCCGGGAAACCGAAGCGGGCGCCCAGCTTGGCCAATGGCGCTATCATCTCGGCCGGTCCGCCGTAACTGTGCAGAAGGAAGCCGCGCGCCGGGCGAGGATTGTTCCGGAGCAGATCGATCATCCGCCCCCACGCGTCCAAGCAATGGATGCTCGCCGGGACATCGCGCGCGGCAGCAAGGCGGAGCTGCCAGACGAAGGCCTCTTCTTGATCGACCATCGACGACGGGATCTCCGGCACCACGGTCGGAAGGCCGACGTCGGCAGAGAAAAGCGCTGCGTCCTCGGTGAGCACGGTTCGTGCGGCCGGGATGCCCGCGGTCCGCGACATCCGCGCCCGCCATCGGTCCGGATTCTCGAGCATCCAGCGGTCGAGCCCGATCTCACCGACAGCGGAGCCCGGCGTGGTGTCGATGAAACGCTCCAGACTTCCGCGCCAATCCGGCGTTCGTCGGCCGAGATACCACGGATGACAACCGAAGCTCGGGACCACCTGCGGATGCCGGCGCGCGAGGTCCGCGACATCCGGCCAATCGGCTTCGCCGGTGCCGTTGACCACGAGACGCACCACCCCCGTGCGCACGGCGGCGGCGACCAGGTCGTCCTGCCTCCCGGCGAAACGTCCGTCCTGGAGATGGTCGTGGGCGTCGACGAGTTCCATGGCCGGCTAGCGTCCGACGTGGCCGGCGGCGAACTCCCGGATCCGTCCGGCGACCCGCAGCACCGTGGCGCGGCGGTTCTCCGCGAGCTGGCGCAGGAGCCCGAGCGGGTCGAGCGGATCCGGTCCGCGCGCGACGATCTCGGCGGGCGTGGCGCCGTCGTGGAGCTCGCAGACGAGCCCGGTCATCGCCTTGAGCGTGAGCGCGTCGGAATCGGTGCGGAACCAGCAGCGTCCTTCGGTGAACTCCGGCACGAACCAGAGACGCACCAGGCAGCCTTCCACGCGGTTCGCATCGATGCGCAACGACTCCGGCAAGAGCGGACGGTGCCGCGCGCGCTCGACCGCCCAAGCGAAACGCGCCTGCGGATCGCGCAATCCGGCGAGGGTCTGGAGCAGTTCGGCGGCAGTCGGTCGATCCATGCGGCGATGCGACGTTAGCGGGCCCGAAGTCCGGCGACCAGCCGGAGCGAACCGGCAAGTCCGGGCTTCCCTGAGGACGGTACTTCGCCAAGTTTCCGGGACCTCGGATGGAAACCTGCGTGCAGCTCCAGCGGATCGTGATGCCTTGCCGCGCCGTCGCCGCGTTCGTCGGGTTCTTTGCTGTCGCCATCGGGTGCGTCAGCGGGGCCGCTGCGGGCCCACGGCCGGTCACCTTCACACGCGACGTCGCGCCGTTGTTGTACCGGCACTGCGCACCGTGCCATCGCGAGGGGGAATCGGCACCGTTCGCCTTGCTCACCTACGCCGACGCGCGGAAGCGGGCCGAGGCGATCGTCGATGTCACGGCGCGCCGCCAGATGCCGCCGTGGCTGCCGGAACCCGGACAACACGGGTTCGTGGGCGACCGGAGGTTGGGCGAAACGGAGATCGCGATGTTCCGGCGCTGGTCGGAGGACGGCCTGCGCGAAGGCGATGCCAAGGACCTGCCGGAGATGCCCCGTTGGAACGGCGGATGGGAACTGGGCGAACCGGATCTCGTGCTCCAGGTGCCCGCTCCCTTTATGCTGCCGGCGGATGGCCGCGATATCTACCGGAACCTCGTCCTTCCCGTGCTGGGCGGCAGCAACCGCTACGTCCGCGCGATGCAGTTCCGCCCCGGCAGCCGCGCGGTGCACCACGCGTTCCTGTTGGTGGACAAGTCCGGCAACAGCCGCGCGAAGGACGCGAAGGACCCTGAGCCGGGGTTCCCGGGCCTGGACCTGCCGGAAGGCACCGAATCGCCGGGCGGCCATTTCCTGAGCTGGCAGCCGGGCCGCGGTTCCTACCGCTCACCGCTTGGCTTGGCGTGGACGTTGCCGGCAGGAGCGGACGTGGTGGTGCAGCTCCATCTGCAACCGATCGGCCGGCCGGAGCGGGTCGCGCCATTGATCGGTCTCTACTTCACGGACCGGCCGCCGGAGCGCGAGTTCTTCAAGCTCGGCTTGACCTCGCTCAACATCGACATCCCGCCGGGCGCGGACGACCACGTCGTGGAGGATTCCTTCACGTTGCCCGTCGGCGCGAGCGTGCTCGGGATCAACCCGCATTGCCATTATCTCGGGAAGGACCTCCGGGGATTCGCCGTGCTGCCGGACGGCACCACGAACCATCTGCTCCACATCCCGCGCTGGGATTTCAACTGGCAGGGCGACTACCGCTACGCCCAGCCGGTGGAGTTGCCGCGCGGCACCCGGTTGGTCATGCGCTTCACCTTCGACAACTCGGCATCGAACCCGCGCAACCCCGACAAACCGCCCAAGCGCGTCCGCTACGGCATGCAGACCACCGACGAGATGGCCGAGCTCTGGCTGCAGCTGCTGCCGAAGAACCCGGGAGACCTGGAGGCGCTCCGCGAAGCCTACGCCCCGAAAGCGCTGCGCGAGATCGTCACGTACCAGGAATACCGTCTGCGCCTCGACCCGGACGACGCCCACGCCCATGGCCGTCTGGGGGTGGCGAAGCTGCATCTCGGTGACTTCACCGCCGGGGCGGCGCAGCTCCGCACCGCGATCCGGCTGGATCCGTCCGACGACTATGCGCACTTCAACCTCGGCATCGTGCATCAGGAGCAGAAGGACGCCGTCGCCGCCGAACGGGAGTTCGCGGAAGCCGTCCGCTTGAATCCGAAGAACGCGGAAGCCCACGGCAGTCTGGGCATCGCGCTCGGAGAGCGCGGCGACCTCGCCGGAGCCGAGCGCCATCTGCGCGAAGCGCTGCGCCTCGCGCCGGACGACAGCACCGCCCGGGAAGTGCTCGACCAAGTGGTCAAGCTCCGGGCGGCGGCCAAGAAACCTTGAGCCGGTCGGATGCGCTCCGGACGAGCGCAGACCGTCACGGACGGTCCCATCGGCCTTGCGGAGCAGGCGTCAGGCGATCGACCGGCGCGGCGACGCCGTGCGGCCGGTGAAGAAGTAGATCACCGAGCCGATGAAGGGCAGGAACCAGATCAACAACGCCCAGAGGACGCGCGTCGTCCCGTCGAGCCCGTCGTTCCGGATGGCGTGGACGAGCATCCAGATCCAGAACACGAAGCACGCGATGCCCAACGGCACGAGCAGGAGGAGGAGCAACACGCTGACGATGGAGAGACCTACGATGGCGAGGAGAGCGAGCATGGTCGGCTTTTCTTTCGGGGAGAGCACCCAGCGGTGCGGAGAAATGTTTCAACGGATCGCCGACGGGGTCGGAGGCCGTCCGGACCGGCGGCCGGCGAAGAAATAGATCAACGCGCCCAGGAGGTGCGCGAGGCAGATGACGATGGCCCAGATGAGGCGTTCGGTATCGGTCAGCCTCGGGTTCCGGACACAGTCCAAGAGCATCCACACCCAGAAGGCGAAGCAAGCGACCGCGAGCGGGACGACGAGCCCGATGACGACGAGTTCCGGGACACTGATGAAGGCGAGCATACGATGATCGATGGGGGTTCTGTTTTCGGTGAAAGTCAAGTGGTCGCGGGCTGCGTGCGCTCGGTCGCGCCGCAGGACGGGCATTTGCGTTCCGCGCCGTCGACGAACGTCGCGCAGTAACCGCAGGTCCAGGCGGGCGCGCGGGGGGCGGCGACGATGGGAGGCGGTGCCGCCGCACGGCGCATGCGGACGAAACCCTTGTAACGGGTGCCTTGATGGGTGAGGTCGCCGGTGTCGTCCTCGGCGAGACCGCTGTAATCGGTGGCGGACACCCTGAACTCCTGACGCAGTCCGCCCGCCAGCGTCTCGAACGTGATGTGATAGGAGGTGGAGGCGCCTGAATCCTGCCCACCGCCGCTGACGTGGAGGCGTTTGGTCGCGATGCGCGCCGGCACGGTGAGCACCGGTTGCGCGTTGTTGTCGGTCCATTCGGCGATGCCCTTGACCGCGACGACCACGAAGATGCCGATCACCAACACGAACACCGCGGCGATGAAGAGCGGGACCAGGGCGAACATCAGCGTGAAGAGGATGCCCATACGCCGGTCGCGGGGCTCAGGAACGGTCGCCGGATCCCTCCACCGGCATCAGGAACCAGAGGGCGAGGTAGACGATGATGCCGGGGAACGCCGCGCTGAGCAGCGACAACAGCACATAGACGATGCGCACGCGCGTCGCCGACCAGCCGATGCTCTCGGCGATACCGCCGCAGACGCCGGCGATCATGGATTCACGGGTGGAACGATGGAGTTTCATCAGTGGTTGTCGGGTAGGATATCGGGCTGTCTTCTAAGCGCCCCTGCTTTGGCTGGCCATGGAAAACGGGACGCCGCGATCATCCCGCATAGGACTCAAGAAAACCGCATCGCTGGCAGCGAAAGGTGGCCACGATGAAAGAGCGTCGGCCGGTGATCTTCAGGCCCGTCCAGAATGATCTCTCCGGTGGACCTTCCAACCAATGGCTGACCATGCGGGCATTCCCGTGGGCATGGTCCACGATGTAGCCCTCGTCCATCTGGGCTGCGCACTTTGGACAGGGCGATGACTTGGGCATGGCGTTCTCCGCGGTTCAGGCCTTCGGCTCTTCATCCTTCGCCAGCGCCTTCCGCAGCGCGGGCACCTGTTCGAGCAGCTTCTCGAACTTCACGCCGGTGAGCGCCTCGAGCACGGGCGGGAGCTGCGCCATGATCTGGGTGACGTCGCCGGTGACCTTGCTCGCGCCGCCGCCGGGACCGTTGCCGGAATTGATGACCACCATATTGTCCATCTTCGACAGCGGCTCGGAGATCCGGCCGGCGATCTCGGGCAGGACCTTGACCAGCAGCTCGATGATCGCGGCCTGGTTGTACTCCTTGAACGACTCCGCCTTGAGGCGCATCGACTCGGCGGTCGCCTTGCCC
>JANNAJ010000018.1:0-1852 GCA_031384285.1 Verrucomicrobiota bacterium | reverse complement strand
GACCAAGTTCATCGAATGGTTCAATGCCCCCGTCGATACCGACCCGGTCATCCGGTCGGCGCTGGCGCATTTTTGGTTCGTGACGATTCATCCCTTCGATGACGGCAACGGGCGCATCGCGCGGGCTATCGCCGATCTGGCGTTGGCGCGGTCGGAAAGCAGTTCGCAGCGGTTTTACAGCATGTCGTCGCAACTCCAGCTAGAGCGGAAAGCGTATTACGACGTGCTGGAACGCAGCCAGAAGGGTTCGCTCGACGTCACGATCTGGATCCGATGGTTCCTTGATTCCCTCAAGCACGCCATCAACGCGTCGCAGGAGACGTTGCATGTCGTCCTGACCAAGGCCCGGTTTTGGGAAGCCCATGCCGGCGCGCCGTTCAACGGCCGCCAGCAACTCATGCTGAACCGGTTGCTGGACGGATTTGAGGGAAAGCTCACCTCGTCCAAATGGGCGACCATCGCCAAATGCTCCCAAGACACCGCCTTGCGGGACATCAGCGACCTGGTGGACCGCCGGATTCTGGAACGGGACGAAGCGGGCGGGCGAAGCACCAGCTACCATCTGCTTCTGCCGGGATAGTAAGGCTGCCGGGTTCCGCCTCCCGCTCGGAACGCGCTGACCCGAAGATTATGCCGGTGTCAGTCAGCGCACTCACTCACCCCTGATTTCTGATGCTGGTCCGGCGCGTCCGTGCGCAGACGTGGAGGCTGTTCGGGTTGGACAGGCGGAGACGGTGCTCGCAGCCTTCTTTCAGCGTAAGCCGCTCCCGCCTTGGCCCTCTCTGCCCACGCGTAGCGGTAGGAGTGGAGGGAAATGCCCTGAATCCGCATGCCCTTGCATCGTCGATTGAATTGCTTGGCGCGGTGTTTCTCTTGCATCCGGGCGATGCGCGGGAAGAGCAGCCCGTGGCGGGGCAGGCGGCCGAGCAAAGCCGCCGCCTGTTCGCCGAAGTGCAACTGCGACACCACGCCCGTCTTGTTGCGGGTGTAGCTGATGACGTGGTCCACCCAATCGACGTTTTCCGCCGTCAAGGTGGCGACATCGGTCTGGGACCCGCCGAAGTGCCAGAGCAGTTCGTAAAAATGCCGCGTCTCCTCGTTCGGCTCGCGCGCGAGGATGGCCTGATGCTCCTGCGGCGTGATGGCGCGCTTCTGCTTGAACTCAATGGTCGGCCATTGCCGCTTCGGCAGGATCGGCCACGGCAACCAGCCCATATCGCGGCAGAAGTTGTGGAGCTTCCGCAGATGGACGTTGGTGCTCACCGAACCGATTTTCAGCACGGCGAGGAAGTGTTCCGCTTGCGTCGCGATGATGGTGCGCGGGCGCAAGGTCACGAACGCCTTGTCCCTGCCTGCCCATAGCCAGCGTTGCTGGGTGGAGCCGCGCTTGGTGGCGACGAGCGCATCGATGGCTTGCTGCCAGGTGCGGGTGGAGATGGCGGAATCGCTGGCGGCCAGATAGGTGCGGGCAATCTGGAGATTGAGCACGGGCTGGCGCGTCGATTCGTTGCGGGCGTTGAGCAGGGTCAACGCTTCCCGTTCGTCCTTGGTCCGCAGGCTGGTCTGCTTTCCCGTGGAGGTGTCCTCGCAGTAGAAGGTGCTGCCACGGCGAAACAGGCTGAACCGAAGTTTCATGTTCTGGTCCTGAATCGTGGACCAGTCCATCGCCCCCGCGTGAGCGGGTAGCGGGCGATTTTCAGGGGAGTTTTCAGGAACTTTGGCGGGATGGTGCTCCCCGCCGCCGATTCACTGACAATTCCACTGACAGTGGCCTCTCCGAACCTCCTAAACCCCTCCTGCGAAAGCAGTTGAAACTGGAGCCAGTTGTCGGATTTGAACCGACGACCGACGG
>JANNAJ010000717.1:0-2090 GCA_031384285.1 Verrucomicrobiota bacterium | reverse complement strand
GACCATCAGGACTTTGCCCGCGTCGTCAAAGATGAGCCCGCCCACGGTGGCGATCGGGCGTCGGGGTCCCTCCGCTGCTTCGGCCTTCGGACCCACCGCCGGGAGGCGTCCTCCGTTGCGTTCGAGCACGTCCCGGAGCTCGCCGAGATGCTCCACCACGAGATCGGGTCCGGCCGTCCGGAGCTGCGCGAGGGAGTTGTACCCGGTGAGCACCGCGACGCTCCGGATCCCGCCGTGGCGAGCGGTCTCGATGTCGTGCTCCATGTCGCCGATGAAGACCGTCTCCTCCGGTCGCAGCCCGTGGTCGGAGAGCAGGTCGGCGATCTTGGTGCGTTTGTCGGCGATGCCGGTGTAGGGCTTCTGGATGAACCGGCCCAGATCGGTGGAGCCCGCCTGATGCGCGTAGGCCACGGGATGGACCGTGCTCAGGAGGAACGTGCGGAACCCGCGGGTTGCGCAGTACTCGAGGAACTCGCGGGCGTGCGGAAGCGCGACGACCGAGTCCTGGCATTCCATGAACTTGGCGCGGAACCAGGCCTCCAGCTGGTCGAGCGGGACATGGGGGACGTGCTGGTCGCAGAAACCGCGGTACGGCAACCGGAACTCCGCCCGGAACCGCTCCAGCGACAACGGCGCCACACCGGCCTGCTCGAAGATGTGGTTGCTGGCTTCCCAGACGGCGGGCAGGTCGTCGACCAGCGTGCCGGACCAATCGAAGATGACGTTGCGGACCATGGGCGCGGCGACGGTAGGACGGTTCGACGCGAAGTCGAACGGGGAATCTTCGGCGACCTTCCCGGCGCCGGACGCGTCGTCCTGTAAGTTTTCTTCGCGGCTCCCGACTGCTGCCTTAAGATGCACCGCGGACCCTCCCGGTGCCGAGAAGAGCAGGAACATGAAGACCACCACGATCGCAGGGATCACCACCGCCGCCTTGATGCTGGCCTTCGGGCTCTTCGCGCTGGCGCGCGGCTCGAACCGTACCGTCGACGACCGCTCCCCCCGGACCACCACCCGACCGACCCCGACCATGACCGACCCCACGAAGACCGACCCCACGAAGACCGAGACCGCGATCCTGGCCGGCGGATGTTTCTGGGGCATGGAGGAGATCATCCGGAAGATACCAGGCGTCGTGTCGACGACCGTTGGCTACACCGGTGGTGCGGTGAAGAACCCGACCTACGAGCAGATCTGCACCGGTGGAACCGGCCATGCCGAGGGGTTGCAGGTCGTGTTCGACCCGAGCCGGCTGACGTACGAGCAGTTGCTGGGGTACTTCTTCCGGATGCACGACCCCACCACGTTGAACCGCCAGCACAACGATGTCGGCACCCAGTACCGCTCGGCCATCTTCTACAAGGACGACGCACAGAAGCTGGCCGCGGAGAAGGTGAAGGCCCAGGTGGACAAATCAGGGCGCTTCAAACGGCCGATCGTGACCGAGATCACCCAAGCGTCGGAGTTCTATCCCGGCGAGGCGTACCACCAGAAGTACTTGGTCAAGAACCCGGGCGGCTACAACTGCCACATCCTTCGCGACTGAAGCGGGCTTGTCGCAAAGGGCATTCCCGGCTCGCCCGGTCGCGGCCGATCGGCCCAAGATCGGGCGCATGCGACAGGGGATGGTTTTGGACAAGGTGGTGCTGCTCGGGCGCACGTTGGAGGAGTATCGGCGCTACTTCGCCCTCGATATCGAAGCTCTACGGGGCAAGGAGATCCTGGACGTGGCATCGGGCGTCAGCTCTTTCACCGCGGAGGCGTGCCGGGCCGGTTTGATGGCCACCGCATTCGACCCGATCTATGCGTTGCCGGGAGAGACCATCCGCCAGCGGTGCGGACCTGATCTCGACCAGGTGATCGACGCCGTCCGGGGTCTGAAGACCTATCGCTGGGAATTCTACCGTTCGCCCGAGCGCCTCCGCAGCTTCCGCGAACAAGCCTACCGGTCCTTCCTCGACGACTTCGCGGAGCACGGGGTCCGACGCTACGTCCCGGGATCGCTGCCGACGCTGCCCTTCGCCGACGGGCAGTTCGACCTCACGCTCGTCTCCTACCTGCTCTTCGTCTACGAGGACCACCTGGACCAC
>JANNAJ010000701.1:0-2881 GCA_031384285.1 Verrucomicrobiota bacterium | reverse complement strand
AAGACCCGTCTTGGTAGCCATGTCCGACGTTCTCGCTGAAGCAGAACTCTCCGGGGGCGACGCCAAAAATCTGGATTCGGTTGGCACGGGCTGAGCCGTCTTGTCGGGAGGCCGTTCCAGGCAAAACCAGCACGGTGGCTCCCCGGGCAGCCGCAGGCAGTGACTTCCAAGTGGGATGGCCCGGTTGGGATTGGTAGCTGCCGGTTTCGTCGTCGTCAGCTAGACGGTCCAAAAGGCGCGCATCAAAAAAACGGTCGCCAGTGTTCAAAGCCACGACTGCACCGAATAGCCGTTGCTCGGCCCTCTGCTTCAAGCTCTCCCGCACCGAATCCCCCACGGCCAGGGCCCCGATGAGCACGGTGGCGGCGAGCGCGGCACCCGCGAGCACGCCGAGATGGGCGCGGAAGTAGTAGCGCAATGAACGGCGGGCGAGGAGGCGATGGCTGAACATGGCGCTGGGTCAGCGGGCGTTGACAAACTTGCCGTCGCGCAGCTCCACGGTGCGGCCCATGAGCCCGGCGAGCTCAGGACTGTGGGTCACGACGACCAAGGTGACACCCTCCTCGCGGTTCAGCTCCACCAGCAGCCGGCCGATGCCGGTCGCGCTCACGCGGTCGAGGGCGCCGGTCGGTTCGTCGGCGAACAGGAGCGCGGGCTGGTTGATCAGGGCGCGGACCACCGCGACGCGCTGCCGTTCCCCGCCGCTGAGTTTGCCGGGCAGATGGTCCATCCGCGCGCCGAGCCCGACACGGTCGAGCAGCTTCTTGGCGCGGACCTCGGCATCGGCCGGCGCGCGCTTGGCGTCGGCAAGGGTCGGCAGGAGCACGTTCTCCAGCGCGGTGCACTGCGGGAGCAGATGATGCTGCTGGAAGATGAAGCCGATCTGCCGGTTGCGGAACACGGCGAGCTCCTTGGTCGAGACCATGGTGAGGTCGCGTCCTTCGAAGGTGATGCTGCCTTGGTCGGGCAGGTCGAGCGTGCCGAGCAGGTTCAGCACGGTGCTCTTGCCGCAGCCGCTCGGGCCGATGATGGCGACGCTCTCGCCGCGGGCGACCGCCAGCGAGGCACCGCTCAGGACGGGCACCGGCACGGGACCGGGATAGCTCTTGGTGACCTCACGGAGTTCGAGCAGCGCAGCAGCGGACATGACGCGATGGTAGCCGCTCGCGGACGGTTGTCAGCGCACAGTTGCCTCCGGGGTGCGATCAGAATTGGCGGTCAGTCGAAGTGGTATGAGGGAAGATCCCGGTAGGCGTGCCGGAGGAGGTCGCCGGCTACTTCCTACCCATGGAGGTCCCTGGCAGGACAGATGGGGTCACGCGGCAGCGCGGACCCTACCCACGATGGTAGGGACGGGCTGCCGCCTGTCCGTGGATTCTTCCCGCGTCGTCGGGAGTTCCGCCTTCAGGCACCTAGAGCGCACACCCTGCCGGGCTGCGTTCCATCCGCCAACCTGACCGCCACTTCTGATCACACCCTTGCCTCCGGGCCGGAAGACCGGACTTTCCGGTCCGCCGCGCCCTACCGCTTCCGGACGCGGGACGGGAGTCGTGGCCGCATTCCCCGTTCGGGTCGGCCCACGCGGCCGGTGCACAAGTTTAACCGGAAAGATTTTGACGCCCCCACATATCGTGGGCTAGGTCACCGGTAGCCGCAGCCGGTTGTGCTGTGGCGCAAATTATGCGGTGTCCGAAATGCGGCGGCCAGGATGACAAGGTCATCGATTCCCGGGCCTCGAAAGAGGGCTCGGTGATCCGGCGTCGACGCGAATGCCTCGGATGCACGCACCGCTTCACGACCTACGAGGAGATCGAGCACGAGGAGCTCTTCGTGGTGAAGCGCGACGGCCGGCGCGAGTTGTTCTCCAAGGACAAGCTGCTCTCCAGCGTCAAGCGCGCCTGCCAGAAGCGTCCGGTCGCCGAGCAGGCGATCGCCGACGCCGCGGAGCGGGTCACCGGCGAGATCACCGACAAATTCGACCGCGAGGTGCCGAGCAAGGACCTCGGCGAGCTGGTGATGCGCGAGCTCCGGTCGCTCGACGCCGTGGCCTACGTGCGGTTCGCGAGCATCTACCGCGAGTTCCAGGAGGTGGGCGAGTTCGTCGAAGAGATCCACCGGCTCGCCACGTTGCCGCCATCGGACAAGCGCCAGATGGCGTTGTTGCCCGACGGCTACGAAGAATCCGAGACCAAGGACAAACCATGATCCAATTACGCGAAGACCATCTGCTCGTGGAACAGCCCGGTGGCGGATACCTCGCCTGGTCGGCCGACCAGCTGGCGCTGGAGTTCGTCGGCGGCGCGGCGGGCCTCTTGGACGAAGAGATGCTGAAGCACGTCTCGGCCGGCGTGATGCACTATTTCCGCGAAGAACTGGACCGTACCACCGTGACGGTCGGCGAATTCGCCGAGGCCTTGACCAAGGTGTTGAGCGGGCTGGGTTTCACCGCCGAGGTGACCGAGGTCCGGGTCGGTGACAACCGCCGCATCGCCGATCTCCGCCAACTCGCCTGTCGGACGGGCAAGCTTGGCGAGCTCGAGTTCTTCACCCAGCTCCGCGAAGTGCTCCGCAAGGAGCTGGCGACCGCGCCCCGCGCCGTCGAGTTCCGCGGGCTGCGCGGCTGCGTGAAACAGCTCGTCGGCCGCAAGCATTGGTGTCCGGCTTGCGACAAGATGGAGGCCTGGATCGTCGAATCGCTCCGCGGATGGTTCGGGCAGGAACCCGGCGCGGAGAAGACGGCGCTGGTCGTCCGTTGAGCTCGCAGGACGCTAAAGCGCCCTCCGGACCACCCATCCCATGACGCTCTTCGAGAAGATCATCGCCCGCCAGATCCCGGCCGACATCGTGCACGAGGACGACCAGGTGATCGCCTTCCGCGACA
>JANNAJ010000699.1:0-2494 GCA_031384285.1 Verrucomicrobiota bacterium | reverse complement strand
GGTCGCGGACAATCCGCCCGCAGGCCGGACCGGTCGTCTCCCGGACCGGCTAGTTCCGGGCCGTCACACCCTATCCTATCCCGCCGTCACAGCAAGACAGGATGAGCCGACTCGGCGGGACAAGGGATTCCCGACATCTACCCAGCGGAACCCAGAAGGCGTCCCGCATGGCCCGCTCACCTCGGCTGCTGCCACTCCTCTCCCGTCCGATAATGACCGCCCTCGCTCACTTCTTCTTGAAGAGGTCGCCGAGACCGCCGGTTGCCTTGTCCACGGCGCCTTTGGCGTTGTCCAAGGTTCCCTTGCCGATGTCCTTGCCCAGACCCCCCAGTTTGCCGACCTGGGCCGTGACGGCCGGGATGATCTGCTCGAAGACCGCGCTGAAGACCTTCTTCGACAGTTCACCCGGCGTCAGGCCGTCGCCATTGTTGCCGATGTTCGTGAGATGGATGTCGGGCAGGGTCACCGAGAGAGGCTTGCCGCCGAGCAGTGCGAACTTCACGTCCACCTTCGCTCCGCTGAGGAGGAAGTCGTCCACCTGTAGCTTCTTCTTCGGGCCGGTGTCGCCCGTGGGCGCGGACTTCTCGCCCGCGGTGAAGCGGTCGATGTTGGCCATGATCTGCTTCAGGTTGTTGTCGCCGAGCCCGCCTTCGATGGTGATCTGCGGGCCGGTGACGGCGATGGATCGGATGTGGATCTTGTCGGTCAGCACGGACGCGGGATCCACCTCCAGCCTGGCCTCGCCCAGCTTGATGGCGTAGGGCGAGGTGTAACCGGCAGGGTTGCCGAGCGTGAGCCCCTTGAGCGCGCCGCTGCCGGACCGCGGTGACAGGCTCACGCCATCGAGCGTCAACGTGGTCTGGGTGATGGGCGGTCCGGCGGTCTCGACCGCTTTCTTCACGATACCGTCCAGGTTGGAGCCGATGAAGAACAGCGCGGCGACCACCACCACCGCGAGCACCGCGAGGACCAGCAGGATTTTTTTCATGACGGGAGGAAGCATCCGCCCCCGCGCGCCGCTGGCAAGCAGGCCTTGGGACAAGGGACGCTTGGGGCGCGAGTTGCGCCGACACTCACGGCTGCTTCACCGGGAGGGTGAGGACGCCGAGGTCGAGCGGGCCCGCAGTGGCCGGATCCGGGCTGTCCGGGACGACGATCGGTCGCTCCATCTTGCCCAACTCGGGACGGAAGAAGGAATCGGCGTCGCTCGCCGTGACGTCCTTGGGCGGCGTGGAGATCCGCAGTTTGAGCAGGTAGTTGCCGGGCGGCACATCGTCGATGCGGAACGATCCGTCGGGCTGGAGGGTCAGGAAGTGCTTCGCGATCTGCGCCTCGCGCCGGTTATCGGCACGGACGGCTTTCATGAACACCGGACTACCGGGAAACCCCTCGGTCGGCCTGACCGGCGGCAGATCGTCCCGCACCTGCACCAGCGATTGCAGGTCGTCCCGCCAATCATAGCCCGTGACCGGGGTCGCCAAGGCCAGCCGTCCCACCACCGCGCGTCCCGATGTGCCGATGGTCACTTCACCGACCCCGCCCGCGGGCACCTCCACCCGTTGTGGCGCACTGATGCCGACCAGACCGCTGCCACCGCGGTTGAAGTTGAAGTACCGGCTGACGGTCAACTGCCCGGCGGGCACACGGTCGAAGCGGAAGCGACCCTCGGCATCGGTCGTCGCGTTGCCCTGCGCTTGGATGCCAGCGGGGATGGAGTCGTCGTCCGGAAGGGGAACTCCCAGGGAAACGGTTTGTCCAAAGGCCGGCTTTCCGCCGACGAGCAGCGTCCCCGCGATCGCGCCCCAAGGCCTCAAGACGATGGGCGCGAGGGAACCCTCGCCGATCGGGACCTGAGTGCAGCCGAGCTCATGCACGACCAGGACGGTCTGCGCGCCAAGCTGGCGCCGTAACGAAAAGCGTCCGCCGGCGTCGGTGATGGTTTGCGGCGCACCATTGCCCGACACCGGGAGCCCATCCCGCCCCACGAAGAACCCGTAGCTCTCGCCGTTGAGCCCGACGAAAGTGCCTGCGACCGGCCGCCCCTCGGGGTCGACGACCAAGCCGCTGACATTGCTGCCGCGTCGCAGACGAAAGACGAACTCTTGCGTGCCATTCCGTACCGGACGGGTATCCGAGGCCACCGCCTCATAACCGTCCGCCTCCACCTCCAGGGAGAACTCCTCGAAGAACGCCATGTCCACCGGCCAGTCGAAGCGTCCGCCGTTCCCCTGGCCGATGAAGCTCTTCGCCGTGCCGCGATGTTCGTCGAGCCGCACCTGGAACGAACGCAGCGGTTCGCCGGACTCGGCGTCCACCACGGCGCCGACGATCCGGACGGTCTGCGCTCGGTCCATCCCCTGTTCCCAGCCGGACTTCTCACCGTCGTCGGGAACCAGCCTCACCAAGACCTCTTTGGTCGCAGCGTCCAAAACCACCGGTTGCTGCGTCGTCTTGAAACCCGCGGCCGACACCTCCAATTGGACCGGCCCCGCAG
>JANNAJ010000672.1:0-17326 GCA_031384285.1 Verrucomicrobiota bacterium | reverse complement strand
ACCCGAAAACCGCTGGTCCGACGTCCTCGCCAAGTTCTCCCTCTGACCCAGTCTCATTTTGTTCCCACACCAAGTCTCCTTTTGAACTCCCGCCGACAGCGGCATCGGAGGAAGTTGCTTTGGAAAGACGTTCCCCGGTATCGTCCGCGTCCCGGGGAGCACGCTGTCTGGCAGGCAACGTGGCGCCCTGACGAACCTTACACCCGGCTCAAGCTTGAATAGAAATCGGCAAACCTCTCCCTTGGCTCCTTTGGCCCGGAGACGACGGGCTTTCGCGGATCTGGTCAACCTCGTCGCGATGGCCGGCGATTTCGTCGTGATCGTCACCGGGCTGGTCTTCGGATTCTGGCTCCGGTTCAGATCGGGGATCATCCCTCATGCGACCGAGGCCTCTTGGTTGTTCGTCCCCGGTTCCGAGAAAGTCGCCTTAGAAGAATACCTCAACCTCATCGCTTTGGGTGCCATCTTCTTGTTCGTGACATTCCTCTCGATGGATGTCTACCGGGTCCGCAACCTGCTCCATTTGCGGAGGGTCATCGGCAAGGTCGTGAAGGGGATGGTCTTCTGGTTCTTCGCGTACCTCGGCGTGAGCCTGGTGCTGAAGTTCACCCCTCCGATCTCGCGGATCTACGTGATCTCGTCGTTCCTCTCGGTGATGGCGCTTCTGCTGCTCTGGCGGATGCTTCTCCACCAGATACTCAGCGCCGAATCAGCGGCTTCCGCCTTGAGGCAGAACGTGTTGTTCGTCGGCTGGAACGCGGAGGCCACCCGGCTCGTCGAAGGGATCCATCATGACGGCCATCAACCGTACCGGATCGTCGGCTGCCTACCCGCCCCTGGCGGTCGGTACCAGAGCCCGCCGCCCCCGGGAAACCGACGGTTTGGCGACTACACGTCGCTCCATGAAGTCCTGGTCCAAGAAGCCGTCGACATCGTGGTGTTGGTCGACCTCGAGACCTCGGTAGGCGAGATCGTGGGCCTGTCGAACCTCTGCGAGCGTCACCTGGTCCAGTTCAAGGTGATCCCGTCGTATTTCCAGATCCTCGTCTCCGGCCTGAAACTCGAGACCATCTCCGGCGTGCCCATCATGGGCGTTTCCGAACTTCCTCTGGACCACATCGGCAACCGGTGCCTGAAGCGGACCGTCGACATCGTCGGGGCCTGCGTCGGGCTCTTCATTTCGGCGCCGATCATCGCGGTCTGCGGGATCCTGATCTATCTGGAATCGCCAGGGCCCATCCTGTTCTCGCAAGAGCGGATGGGCAGGCAAGGCCGCTTGTTCCGCATCCTGAAGCTCCGCAGCATGTCGCTCGATGCCGACAAGACCGACCACGTCAACCAATCGACCTCCAGGGCCGATCCACGGTTGCTCAGGATCGGTGCCTTCATCCGCAGATGGAACCTCGATGAGGTGCCGCAGTTCTGGAACGTGCTCGTAGGCAACATGAGCCTGGTCGGACCCCGGCCCGAGAGGACGTTCCATTCCGTGAAGCTGAGCACCGAGATCCCGCACTACAACGCGCGTCTCAGCAGCAAGCCGGGCATCACCGGTTGGGCGCAGATCAACGGCCTCCGAGGCGACACGGACCTCACGGAGCGTGTCCGCTTCGACCTGCATTATCTGGAGAACTGGAGCCTCTGGCTCGACTTCCAGATCATGGTCCAGACGTTCTTCCGCCGGGAGAACGCCTACTGACCGGACGTCCGCGCCGGTCCGGCGGAACCGCGATCAGAACCGCGCCCGGCTCGGCGGCGCCGATACGCTGTTGGTGCCGCGCGGGACGGGACGTTCTTCCGCCTTCGGCTCCTTGAACGCACCGCGGAACAGCCAGTGGCGCTTCATCCCCTCGACGAAGGAATCCAGCGTCCTCAACAACGCGGTCGCCTGCGGCACCGTGTTCGACCGCACGTTGTCCATGGTCAGGTCGAGGTTCGTGATGGCATTGCCAAGCGGACCGGTGCCCTTGACGAGGTTGGTGATCAGCACGCCGAGCGATGCGGTGCGCTGGTCGAGGTTCGAGAGAGTTCCCGGTACCGCCGCCAAGGTCGCGGTCAACTGCGCGTTCAGATTGGTCGGCAGGACCAGGTCGCCGAGACCGCCCGCCTGTCCGAAGCGCGCGACCAGGTTGGTGGGCAGGACCATGGCACCCAAGGCGCCGGGCGGCCCCACGTTCGGCCGGAGCTGCTCGGTGATCGCGTGGACGTTGGTCAACGTCAGGTAGAGCTCCTCGGTCAGACCGGGCAGCGCGGCGTCGACCTTGGTGCCGATGCCGCGGACCTTGGCGAGCACCTGCTGCACCTGCGCTAGCAGCGTCTCCGATTGGTCGATCGGCAGATAGTATCCCTTCTCGGTCGCCGACAGCGGCAGGTAGCGACGGTTCGGGCTGTCTTTCTTTCCGGACAGCTCGTCGTAGGCGAACTTGTCCGAGAGCACCCCGATCCTGCCCCCTTCGAGGTTCGTGGTCGTCAGCGTGCCGCCCATGGAACCTACCGAGATCTCGAGGACCACGCCGCCGGCGATCTCGACCGGGAAGCCGCCGAGTTTCACGCGGGAGTCGCTGCTGATGTAGCCCGGATAACGGCTAGGCTCCTTGTCGCGCACCTTGAACCCGACGAACGCCCGGAACTGGTTGGTCTGGTAGTATTCCCAACTGCGGAGCTCCTTGAGCGGCAGCGCGTCCACCTTGGTCACCTCGCCGACCTTGAAGCCCATCATGTGGACCGGCGTGCCCACCTTGATCCCCGTGGCATCGCCCACGTAGGTGTAGTACGGCACCTCGTCGACCCACCACCCGCGCGCCTCGCCGGTCCGGAAGATGAACCAGCCCAGGCTCGCGAGCATCAGCAGCGTCGTGCCGCCGAGGAAGAGCACCACCATCCACTCGACTTTGCGGAGACGGGTGCGGAGCTGCGGGGTGAGGTCTTGTAGCGCCATAGCTTCAGTTGCGTTCGTCCATCAGTTCCCGGACCGCCGGGTCGTCGCTCGCCGACACCGCCCCTCGGTCGCCGAGCACCTTCCAGCGCCCTCCATCCACGGTCGCGAACCGCGTCCCGATCCCGAGCAGCGGACGCAGCTCGTCGGTCGCGATCACCACGGTCGCCGGCTTGCCGCCCAGCCAAGGATGCCCGTGGACCAGCTCCGCGAGGAATCCGCGCCACCAGCGCAGATGGACCGGGTCGAGCCCTTCGAGCGGGTTGTCCAGCAGCACCAGCTCCGGCCGCGAAGCCATCGCCCGCGCCAGTCCCGCCCGCCGCGCCCAGGCACGCCCGATCCGGCCGGGAGCCAGGTTGGCGAAGCGCTCCAGCTGGAACGCCTCCATCAACGGCCGCAGTTCCTCGGTGGATTCCGCGGCCGTAAGATGCCGGTGATACCGCAGAGGCAGCGCGATGTTCTCCGCGACCCCGAGGTCCGGGAAGAGCCGGCCCGCTCCTTCGAAGACGAAGCCGACCCGCTGCCGCAGCCGTGCCATCGCCTCGCCCGCCGCCGAAGGCAGCGGCTCGCTGAAGAGCCGGACCTCGCCTCGCGACGCCGGCCGCAAGCCCGCCGCCGTCTCGATCACCGTCGTCTTGCCCGATCCCTGTTGCCCGGCCACGACCCAGCACTCGCCGCGGGCCACGCGCCAATCGACCGCCGCGACCAACGGGACGTCCGATCCATGCGGGTTCGCGACCGCGACGCCCGACATCTCGATGATCGCGTCGTCGCTCAAAGCAGGAGGTACACCGGGACGAACAACGCATCGATGCAGAGGCAACCGACCACGCACTGCGCCACCGTGCGGGTCGTGGCACCGCCGACCTCCTCGAGCCGCAACGCCTGCGACAGACCCTGGTAGCAGATGATCATGCCCGTCACCGCGCCGAACAACGATGTCTTCAGCGCGAGCAAAGGGAAATCCGCCCAGCTCAGCGCCGTCGCGATGTCCCCGAAGTAACCGGTCAGCGTCAGCGGCAGCCCGCGCGCGAACGCGAACGCGTAGCCGCTCACCAGCGCCAGCAGGACGAAATGCGCCGTCAACGTCGCCACCGCGACGGTGAACCCGATCACCCGCGGCACGACGAGATAATGGATCGGGTCGATGCCCAGCGCCTCCAGCGCCTCGACCTCGCCGAGCGCCCGGGCCGTGGCCAGCTCGATGACCGAGGCGGTGCCCACGCGCGCCAGCACCACCAATCCGGCCACGAGCGGCGCGAGCTCGCGGATGACGACCGTGACCAGCAGCATGCCGGTGAACTTCACCGCGCCCACCGTCTGCAGCACGGTGACGGTCTGGCCGACGATGACGATCCCGAGCGTGATGCCGAGGAAGCACACGATCGGGACGAGCTTCACGCCGACGCGGAAGACCTGCTCGGTCACCAAGGGCCGCATGACCTGCGGCGACTTGCCGGCTTTCGTCACCAACGTGCCGATCGAGATCAGCGTGAACGCCACCAAGCGCCGGAGCGTCGCGCCCGCCGCCCGCGCGCGGACGGCCGCCACAGCGACGAAGGAAACGGACCGGGACGGGAGATGGACGGTGTCCATGGACCCGATTCAAACCTCCCGGAGCGCCCGCCGCAATGGGCCTTCTCAGGTCCGCATCGCCGCGGGGTCCACGCCCTGGGCGCGGCACCAGTCGGCGTAGGCGAACGGGCTGATCTCGCTCGGCTTGATCTCGCTGCGGCCGCCCCAGAAGACGTTCGTGTAGCCCACGGCGATCCCCGCCTCGGCAAGGTGCCGGTCGATCGCCGCCTTGTGCGCGAGCACCACCTCGCGGTCCGTCCCGTGCGCCACACCCATGACGTTCACATCCCGGAACTCCGGCCCGCCCTCGCGCCAGTAGGCATGGGTCATGATGTGGTGCCGTCCCACCTCGCGGCCCGCGTCCAGCTCGCGGCCCGGCGGCACGGCCCAGTGGAAGAGCGCGTTGAACTTCGTGACCTTCTCGCCCGTGCTCAGCGTCTTCACGTGCTCGAGGAAGGTGCTGAAACGTCCGATGACCCGCCGGGCGTTGAGGTCCTCGGCCACCCGGCAGAACTCGTCGGGCGACACCCCGGCCTCGGCGGCGCGCCCGGCCCAGAGGTCGGGGCCGATCTCCTCGGGCGCGAACTCGCGCTTCAACGCCGTGAGCACGCGCCATTCAGGCTCGGTGAGGTGCGCGATCTGGACGTCGATGGTGTCGGCCAGCTCGTCCGCCCGGCTGCCGGGTTCCATGCCGCGACGACGCACATGCCCCACGCCGAGCGCGAAAAGTTTCTTCGCCGGCATCAGCCGGAACTTCTCCGCGCCGACCTTGCGCAGCAGAAGGTCCGCGTGCTTGGCGAGGGAATAGCCTTGCGGGACCTTCAGGGTCGTCCAGAGCCGGTAGTTGGATCCCGGCGTCGCCGCGTCGGCCGACCGGATGACGACGTGGCCGCTGAACGGGTCCTGCTGCGACATGAAGTCGAACGCCGCGTCGGTCTTCTCGACCGGGATCTGCCACGCGCAGAGCGCACCGTCCGCGAGGTTGGTGGCCAGCAACGTCTGCCGCACGCGCCGCACGGTGCCCGCGGTGAGCAGGGCGCGGATGCGCTCGACCACCGTTTCGAGCGGCACTTCCGACAAGCGGCTGATCTCCGCCAAGGGATCCCGGAGGAAACCTTGGATGCGGTCCTCGCTGACGGCGAGGATGCGCGCGTTGATGGGGTCGGTCGTGACGACCGGCGTGGCCTGGACTATCATGATGGCCGCGAGCCTACCGGTGGCCGCACCGGTTGGCCATGGGCGAAACAGGAGGCGATGGACCCCGGTCCGCCTCCACCCGTGGTGGTCCGGCCGGGGAGAGAGGCATCGCGACAGGATCGCCGGCTCATCTGCCAGGACGCAGAGTTGGTGCTCTGGTTCGCTCTGCCGGATCGGAGCAGATTGCCCGGTCCGCCGGATGCCACCCGTGTCCTGGAGCGCGGGCCTTATCCCGTGCCCGATCCGGGGAGACAGCGGGGGGAAGACCTGCACCTGGGTCCGCACCTTCCGACCGCATCCGGACCGTGCGGCCTTTTGACTTCCCGGCGCGGCTCCGTAACCTGCCGGTCCGATGCATATCGCCCGCCATACCGATGCAGGTTTCGTTGCGCAGATCGACCGCGCCGCCGCCGCGTCCAGTCTTTTCGACCCCGTGATCGAGCAGCGCGCACGAGCGATCGTCGACGACGTCCGCGCCCGCGGGGACGCGGCGTTGGCCGAGCTGACCGAGCGTTTCGACGGCGCGAAGCTGGCACCGGCGCAGTTCGCGGTGACCACGGCCGAACTGCTCGGAGCCTCGCTCGCCGCGGACGAGCCGCTGCGCGCCGCCGTCGCCGAGGCGCACCAGAACATCGCGAGCTTCGCCAAGAAATCCGCCCGCCGCGCCTGGGCGCAGAAGAATTCCCACGGCGCCGCGGTCGGCGAGAAGTTCGACCCGTTCACCCGCGTCGGCATCTACATCCCCGGCGGCACCGCGCCGCTGGTCTCGACGGCGCTGATGACCATCACGCTCGCGAAGTCCGTGGGTTGCCCCGAGATCGTGGTGTGCACGCCTCCGGGCAAGGACGGCACGATCAACCCCGCGCTGCTTTTCGCCGCGAAGACCGCCGGCGCGACGGAGATCCACAAGGTCGGCGGCGCCCAGGCGATCGCGGCGATGGCCTTCGGGACCGCGAAGATCGGGCGGGTCCAGAAGATCTTCGGCCCGGGCAACGCCTACGTCGTCGCCGCCAAGCGGCTGCTCTTCGGCCACGTGGCCGTCGACCTCTTGCCCGGTCCGAGCGAGGTGCTGGTGCTGGCGGACGACTCGGCGAACCCGCGCTTCGTCGCGGCCGACCTGCTCGCGCAGGCCGAGCACGGCTCCGGTCACGAACGCGTCTGGCTCGTGACCACCTCGGGCAAGCTGCTCAAGGCGGTCGAGAAGGAGATCGCCCGGCAGCTGCCAAAACTGGAGCGCCGCGAGTACATCGCCAAGGCGCTCGAGGCCAACGGCTGGCTCATCCAGGCGCGCGACATGGATTCCGCCCTGGCGCTGGTCAACCGGCTCGCGCCCGAGCATTGCGAGATCATGGCCAGCAACGCACGCGCGCTGAGCGCGGGCGTCGTCACCGCCGGCGCCATCTTCCTCGGCGACCATTCGCCGACGGTCCTGGGCGATTACGTCGCCGGACCGAGCCACACGCTGCCGACCGGCGGCGGCGGCGCGAGCTTCGCGGGGCTGACGGTGGACCAGTTCCAGCGTCGCACGAGCGTGGTCGAGTACAGCAAGGGCGCGCTCAAGCAGGCGCTCGGCACGGTGCTGAAGTTCGCCGAACTGGAAGGTCTCGGCGCGCACGGACGCTCGGCGAGCATCCGCGTGGAGCGTTGACCCTCCCGTCCACCGCTGGACGTGCCGGAGACCCGCGTCACGGCCGGCCGGATGGATACCTCGTCCCCAGGCTTTGCTCGACAAGCGGCCACGCGCTGGCCCTACTCGTCCCACACCGCCCGCTTGAAGGGTTCCCCCCGTCCAGCCTGATCACGCCCGGCACCAATCGCCCCCTACCCGCCCCGAAAGGATGCGCATCCCGTCGTGACCCGACCCTCCCCTGCCGCTCTTCGCATCCCCGAACACCTTTCGCGCCCGCTGGGCCGCGGGGTGCGCGATTTGTCGGCGCTGATCGGGCAGTTCGTCGCGCCGGTTCCGGGCGCGCCGGGAGCCAACCCCAACCTCCAACGCAGCCTCGACCGATTCGCCCGGCTGCCCGAACTGGGACCGCGGCTGCGGCGGCTCCCCAAGTCGCCGTCCGCGCTCATCCAAGGCTACAGCGACCCCGGCAACGCGGGCGCCTTGCGCCGCTTCATCGCCGCGCACACGAATGGCGTGCCGGAAGTGCGGGCCATCGATCTCTACGACCTGCCCGAGGTCTATGCGCTGTTGGGTTTTCCGCCACCCGACTTCGCGTTCCTGCTGGCGGACGCCAGCGACCTGCGGGCCCACTACGCGGACCGGTCGGTTGACGTGGTGGTGCAGGATTTCTTGCTCAACTGCGCGCCGGCCACGCTCCACACGCCCATCGTAGCGGAGGTGGGGAGGATCCTGTCGGACCAAGGGGTCGCGCTCATCAGCTTCAGCGACCGCTCCGGCGTCTGCCCGCGGCCCACGATGGACACCGCTGAATTCGAGCGACGCTTCGGTCAGCCGTGGCGACCGGACGCGTATAACTTGGCCGACGTGTTCCCCTCCGATGCGCTCGCCGCCGCCGACCTCAAGGGCCTCGGCGGCGGCGTGGTCCACGACCCGGAGTCGAGGACGGCCACGTTGACGACGAATCCGACCGGGAGGTTCGAGTTCTTCCGCGACGCGGAGGCCATCATGGGGCTCTTCGAGGCGGCTGGCTTGGCGACCTTGGCCGTGGACCGGAGCGAGGGGATGGACTCGCACGGCCTGCATTGCACCCGCCACCGTTGCCTCTTCGGGCGGATCAACTAGGGTTTCCATCCGTCCGCCGATGAAGCCGTCCCAGCCCAACCGGCCGACCGCTGACGCGGCCGGCGGCGAAACCTTGCCGCTCCTGCCCATGCAGGCGGCGAAGTGGCGGGCCCATGTCACGCTCGGCCAAACCGGGGTGAACCTGGAGCAGGTCGTGGTCTCCTTCCGCGAACCGGTGGACATGGAGCGGCTCCGGGAAGCTTGGGACCGGATGGTCGCGCACACGCCGACCTTGCGGACCCGCTTCATCCTGGACCGCGCGGAGAACGAGCCCAAGCAGGTGGTCGAGCCCAGCGCGACGGCCCCATGGCAGGTCCTGGATTGGAGCGCCAAGGGTGCGGATGCCCTCAGCCAAGCATGGGAGTCCTTCCTGTGCGAAGACCGAAGGCGAGGCTTCGATGTCAGCACCGCACCGCTGCTGCGCTTCACCTGGATCAGGCTCGGCCCCGCCGAGGGTCGGCTGATATGGACCTTCCACCACCTCCTGCTGGACGGACGCTCGATGTCCATGGTGGTGGAGGATGTCTTCGGCGCGTATCAAGCGTTGCTCGAAGGGCGAGCGGTCATTCTCCCTGACCGGCCCGGTTCCGACCTGTTCGCGCGCTGGCAGCAGGCGTGGTGGGATTCACACCGCGACCAAGCGGAGATGTTCTGGCGGACGTATCTGAAGGGCCTGGCTGCGCCGACGTTGCTGACCGTCGACTTGTCCGCCGGCGCCCGGACCGCGGCATCCGAAGGAGCGACGGTCGGTTTCGCGCTTTCGCAGGATGACACCAAAGAACTGGAACGGACCGCCGCCTCACTCGGAGTGACGACGAACACGTTCGTCCAAGCCGCGTGGGGCATGCTGCTCCGCAGCTATAGCGGCCAGGACGACGTCGTGTTCGGGACGGTCCGGGCCGGCCGGGGCGGGACCATCCCGGAAGCCTCCAGCGCTCTGGGTCTCTTCATCACCAGCGTGCCCATGCGGTTCGATTTCGGCGGATCGGCCACCGTGGCGACGGTCCTCCGGGAGCTCCGCGCGCGAAATCTGGCACTCCGGGGATTCGAGCACACGCCCATGGACCAAGTGGCTCGCTGGAGCGAACTGCCCGCGGGGAGCCGCTTGTTCGAATCCGCGATCGTCTTCGACCGCGACTCGGTCGCGGGCCGGATGGCCGAACGATGCGGCGGCTCGGGCCGGACCTTCGAGCTGCTCCAACACGCGGACCAACCGTTGCTCCTCTCGATCACGGGCAGTCCCGAGTTGGCCGGACACTTGGTCTTCGACCGGGCCCGCTTCCCCCGGCCGCTGATGCAGAGGATGGCCGGGCAGTTCGTCCACCTCCTTCGGGAACTTCCCCGTTGCCCCGACCGCCGGTTGGCGGATGTGTCCGTCTTGCCGCCGGAGGAGTTGGCGGAACTGTCCGGTTTCGGCCGCGGTCCGCTGGCCGTCCCGCATCCCGACCGCCTGCTCCAAGGGTGGTTCGAGGAGCGGGCTCGCTCCGATCCATCGGCGGTGGCTGTGCAGACCCCGGAGCAGGCGACGACCTACGGCCAGCTCGAGGCCGCCGCAAACCGGCTGGCCCATCACCTCCAACGCCTCGGGGCGGGTCCGGACCGGCTTGTCGCCGTCGTGCTGCCGCGCAGCACCCTCTTGGTGACCGCGCTCCTCGGCGTGCTCAAGAGCGGCGCCGCCTACCTGCCGATCGATCATTCGATGCCGCCGGAAAGGCTGGCCTTGATGATCAGGACCGCGCGGCCCTTGGCCGTCATCGCGGGTTGCGGGGTGAAGATCCCGCACGACGACATCGGCGGGACGTGGATCGATCTGGACACGGATCAAGCCATGCTCGCCGCTTGTCCGGACATGCGGCCGGAATCCGCGGCTCGGCCGACCGACCTGGCCTACGCGATCTTCACCTCGGGCACCACGGGCACGCCGAAATTGGTCGGCATCGAGCACCGGAACATCTTGAACCTGCTCGCCTTCGCGCTTGCCGAGCTGTTCGTCCCGGAGGATCTGGCCTGCGTCCCGTTCACCTCTTCGGTCGCTGGCGACGGTTGCGTGCAGCAGGTCTTCGCGGCGCTGGCCTTGGGCGGAACGCTCGTCCCCTTCCCCGACCTCCTGACATTGGGCTCCTCGCCCTTTTTCAGGCGGTTCACCTGGCTGGGCGCTAGTCCGGCCTTGCTACAACGGTTCTCCGAGACCTTCGGTCTGCCGCCCGCGGTCCGGCTCGTCGGTGTAGGCGCCGAAGTGACCCCGCCGGCTCTGCTCGAACGCTTGCGCGCCCATCCGTCCATCCGGGAGATCTATAACTTCTACGGTCCCACCGAAGCCACCGTCTATTGCACCGTCGCCCGGTTGGCCCAGGCAGCCGCCGGGCCCGCCGGCCTATCCGACGGCGGGCCCCGGAACCTTGGCAGGCTCATCGGCCGGCCCGTTGCCAACACCCGCTGCCATGTCCTCGACGCGCATGGCCGTCCGGTTCCGCTCGGCGTGACCGGCGAATTGGTCGTCGCCGGAGCCGGCGTCGGACGAGGCTATCTGAACGACCCCGGACTGACGCGGGAGCGTTTCGTCGACGAACCCGGCCAAACCGGCGGCCACAGCCGGGCCTATCGCACGGGCGACCTCGTCCGATGGCATCCCGACGGCTTGCTGGAGTTCCTCGGCCGGCGCGACACCCAGATCAAAGTCAGCGGCGTGAGGGTCGAGCTCGAAGATATCGAGTCACATCTGCTCGCCTTCCCCGGGATAGCCCAAGCCGCCGTCACCAACGAAGCCCGGCCCGACGGCGGGCGCCGCCTGGTGGCGTTCGTCTGCGCGCCGTCCGCAGGATTCGACCCCGTCGCGATCCGTCGCTTCCTCCGCGGACGCCTTCCCAACACCCTGGTCCCGGGGGCGCTGGTGCGGATCGACGCCATGCCGCTGACGCTGGCAGGCAAGGTCGACCGCCAGAAGTTGCCGCAACCGGAGACCGCACCGTCAGCCGGCAGGTCCGGGCGCCCTACACCGGACAACGACACCGAGCGCCAACTTCTGGACATCTGGTCACAGGTGCTCCGTTTTCCGTCGGTCGGGGCGGACGACGATTTTTTTGAATCGGGAGGCGATTCCCTGCAAGCGGCGGTGCTCTTGATGTCCATCGAGGCCGACTTCGGGACGAAACTCACCGCCGCGGACTTCATCGCATCCCCCACGCCACGGGAACTGGCGGCACGGATCGACGGCGACAGAGCTTCCCTTGCCCTGTCCGCGAAGCTGCTCGGCGACGGAAACGAGGGCCGGTTCGTGCGTATCCAACAAGGTGGGCACAAGCCGCCTTTCTTGGTCTTCTTGGGCGGTTACGGGGTCGACGAAAGCCCCGGGGTGTATGAGTCGCTCTTCAAGGAGGTCCCGGACCATCCGGTCCACTGTTTCGTGCCCCCCAAGCTGGACCATCGGGAGACGCCCGCCCACAACCTGCGCTTCCTGGTCCGCGACGCTCTCCGCGCCCTGGGGCTCAGCGGCTTGGCTCCTGACGGCGAGGCGATCATCTTGACCCGCTGCGTCGGGTCTGTCCTCGGGCTCGAATTCGCGAGGCATTGGAACCAAGGCGGCCAGATCCCGATCGCGATGCTCGACCCAGCCATGCCGATCGGACCGTTGGCAGCCATCCTCCGGACCATCGCCTTCTCCCCTTTGGGGATCCAGGTCTCCTACCACCGAGACAAGCTGCGCACAGGCGATTGGCCGACGCGGAGCGCCTACGCCAGAGGCGTGATCGACCGGGCGTTCCGCCGGACGGTCGGGCGGTTCGGCTCCGGACCCGCGCCGGAGTCCTCCCGGTCCCGGCGTGCCGACCTGCACCGTCATTACCAGGACTTGGCGACCTATCCGCGGGCGATGCTGGCGCATCGGTCCAAGCCGCATGCCGGACCGATGTTGGTCCTGGTCAACCAAGCAGAGGCCAAGCCGCGCCGTGAGCTCACATTGAGGGGACTGGCCCGCGGGCACTACCGCTTCGAACAAGTCCCCGGTGATCATATCTCGGTGACGACGCACCATGCCGCTGACGTCGCCGCAGCACTGCGGCGTTGGATCGGTGAGTTGGAGAAGACCGGGCCGCGACCCCGTCCCTGAGACGCGGACTGCCGCGGCCGCGCTCGCGAGCTCGAGCCTGCGGCTCGACATGGCCGGGACCACTCGGCGAAAGTTCGCTTGCACATGGCCGCCCCGAAGCCCCGATCCCTCGTCCGACCGCTCGTCCGCTCGCTCCGCGCCTATGTGCCCGGCGAGCAACCGAAGATCCGCGGGCTGATCAAGCTCAACACCAACGAGAACCCGTACCCTCCGTCGCCGAAGGTCCTCGCCGCCACCAAGGCCGCGGTGGACGGACGCCTCCGGCTCTATCCCGATCCGTCGGCCCACGCGTTGCGCGCTAAGCTCGCGCGGCTGCACGGCTGCGGACCGGAGAACATCATCGTCGGGAACGGATCCGACGAGTTGCTGGCGTTGGCGGTGCGGACGTTCGCGGAGCCCGATGCCCGCTCCGACCGCGAAGGCCCAGCGCCCTCCGCGGCGACGGTCCAATATTTCTCGCCCAGCTACTCGCTCTACCCGGTGCTCGCCGACACGCACGGTGCGGCGAAGAACGCCGTGCCGCTCCGACCGGATTTCACCTTGCCGGGCGTCGCTGAGCTGAAGCGGGGGAAGCAGTGGGATTTCAAGGCCGCGCTCACCGTCATCACCACGCCCAACGCCCCGAGCGGGCGCGGCTACGCCACCGCCGAGCTGGACGCGCTTTGCGCCGCGATGCGCGGTGTCGTGGTGTTGGACGAGGCCTACGTGGACTTCGCGGAGGAGAACGCGCTCGCGCTCGCGCAGAAGCATCCGCACGTCCTGGTCGCGCGCACGTTCTCCAAGGCCTACTCGCTGTGCTTCCAGCGCATCGGTTATTTCGTCGGCCATCCCGAGCTGATCGCCGCGCTCGACAAGATGCGCGACAGCTACAACGTCAACGGCCTCGGCCAGGTCGCCGCGCTCGCGACGCTCGGCGACCTCGCGCATTACCGCCGGAACTTCCGCCGCCTCATCGCCACGCGCGAGCGGCTGCGGCGGGAGCTGACCGGCCTGGGCTTCGAGGTGCTGCCGAGCCGGACGAACTTCCTGCTCGTGCGCCCGCCCGGTCCACCGGCGCAGGAATGGCTGGGATGCCTGCGCGAGCAGAAGATCCTCGTGCGCTGGTTCAGCGCGCCGGAGGTGAGCCCGTTCCTGCGCATCACGGTGGGCAGCGACATCGAGGCCGACGCGCTGCTGGAGGCGGCGCGGACGATCCGCGGCACGACCGGTCCCGTGATGGGCAAGCGATGAAACCCGGCTCCTCGCAGGATGGTGGGCCTTCCTTCGGCGGAAACCTCCGGCCGCTTGCCGTCGGCATCGCCGTCGCCTTGGTTTGGGGCGGGCTCCTATGGGTCGTGCTGGGCCATCCCGGTCGTTCCTACCTGAGCGAGAACCTCATCTTCCAGAGACCGAACGTCTCGCACGGCGCGTCGGTGAGCCCTTCCCTCGACGTGGGCCCGGACGGACGACGTGTCTGGTCGTTGCCATTGGAGGCCAAGCCCGGCTTGCAGTGGGCCGGGATCCGGGGCCTGGGATTCGCGATGGACGTCTCGGCAGGCAAACCGCGGCATCTCGGGGTCCGCTACCGCAGCTTCGGGACCGTCACGGCGGAACTGCGCGGGGCCGACGGGCGGGTCTGGTTCAGCACCCCTGGCGAGGTCCCGCTGCGCGATGAGATGTTGCTGGAGTTGCTGGCAGCGCAGCCCGCGACGGACGCCTCGTCCGCGGCAAGCCCGGCCGCGGCACCGACGCGGCTCGAATTGCGCCTGTCCACCGCTGCCCCCGAGAACATCTCGTTCTGGGCGCATGCCGTCCCAAAGGGCTGGGTGGGCGGGGCATCGTTTCCCATGGGTTGGCTGCGGGTGGCCGAGAGCGGCCCGTCTTCTCCCGATGGCGAGGAGCGCTATCTGACGGGGCATCTGACGCGCGATTCCCAAGGCGCCGTCCTCCGGAGGATCGATCTGTTGCGGTTCCTGTGGGGCGAAGGGTCGACGGCACCCGACCCGGTCTGGGGGCTTGTCGTCTCCACGATCCTGCTGGGATCGGCGGGCGCTCTGATCGCGGCCCTGCGCCGTGCCGATGAACGGCCTTGGCGGCATGCCTTGGCAGCGGCGTTGGCGATCGGCGGCTTCGGCACCACCCAAGCCATGTTGCACGCGCCGTTCTCGCCACCGGACGAACCGGACCACGTGCTGAGCTACGCCGGACATTTCCGCGACGACCGGCTTCCCCCGGCGCTGCTGCAGTTGGCGCAGCGCGACCACAGCGAACGCGTCCGCGCGCGGGTCTACGAACATTTCAGCGCCGCGGACATGGGGCAGAGCTCGACCGCCCTCTGGTCGGAACACGTCAACACCACGCCCCTGCGGATGAGCGACCGCTCCGCCGCCACCTGCCGTTTCTGGGACCTCACCCGGTTCCTCCTCCGCGACGCCTCCGCCGGCGGGGTCATCCTGCGGCTCAGGTTGCTGGCGGTGCTGACGGTCTCGTTGGCCGGCGGGGCCGCGGCGTATTGGCTCACCACCGGCACCCGCACCGGTCCGTCGCTCGCCTGGTGGCCGATCCTGTTGGCGCCGGCACTCACGATGTTCGGGATGCAGGTCTCGAACTACTTCCTGCTCATCGGCGCCCAGCTGGCATTCGCGGCGCTCGTGGCGCACCCGTGGGGAGAGGGTTTGCGGGACCGTTGGCGCGGCCTGGCGCTCGGAGCGGTCGCGGGTGTGTGTTTCGTCACCTCGAGGGCGGCGATCCCTTTGGTGGCGGCCGTCGTAGTAATGCTCTCGGCGCGCGTCCTCCTGCCCTGCGGAACGGCAACGGGCGCGGAACGGGCGCGGAGGGCCGCGTGGTTCTGGCTCCTGTTGGGAGCCGGCGTGATGGTGCCTTCTGCGTTGTCCCTCCAGGACTACGACGAGGCTGCGCGGCAGACCTGGGAGTCGGTGGTCACGCTCTCGGCGCCCGCTTGGGTCCGCAGGATGCCTTTCCCGGCCGGCGTGCTGGTCGCGGTCGTCGTCGGAGCCGTGGCGGAGACCATCGGAGGGCTGTCCTTGGCCAAGACGGGGCAGGACCGTTCCCGCTCCGGGATGCGATGCGGCCCGCTCTTCCGCGGACTGGCCATAGCGGGGCCCGTCGCGTTGATGGCGATGCCCCTGCTGGGATGGTTGCCGGATTTCCAAGAACTCAGCGGGCAACCCGACGCGCGCACATTCGTCTCCTCGGTGCTGGGTTCGATGCTGACCTCGTTCGGCCTTTGGCATCGCGACTATCTGTTGTCGGATACCTTCTGGCGCGCGTATGGCTACAATGAAGCCGTCGGCCCCCGGTTCCTCGTCAGCGTCGTCTGCCTGCTGCTGGTGGCCGGTTGGTCGCTGCGTCTGTGGTCGGCCGCCGGTAGACCACGTGCGGCCGTGCATGCCCTCTTCATGCTGTCGGCGTGCGGAGTCTATCTCACCGCGCTCGCGTTCGGCGGTTGGCAGAGCCAGCACGGGCTCCGGGCCCGCTACCTCGCGGGTTTCTACATCTTTCTCCTCGTCGGCGCCGGGCTCGGCTGGGCGGCGCTCGCCGATGCGCTGCCCGAACGTTGGGGACGGAAGCTACGCCTGCTCTGGCTCCTTCCGCTGCTGGCCCACGGTTCCAGTCTTTGGGCGGTGGCGGAACGGCAGTTCTAGCCGTTCCCGGTCGCTAGGACGCGGAATCCTCCCATCACTTCCCGCAGCAGCTCTTGTACTTCTTGCCGCTGCCGCACGGGCAGTCGTCGTTGCGGCCGACGCGCGGCGTGGCCTTCACGGGACGCGCCTTGGCGACGGCCTCGTTGGCCTGGCTGACGACGTCGCTGGCGCCAGCCTCGGGCGCGGCCGGGGCGAACGCGCTGGTCTCCTCGTGCCGCGTGACCTGCGGCAGGTTGTGCAGGAACTGCTCGAACGCCATCAGGCTCGAAGCGCTGCGGAAGATGTTGTGGCAGATCTCGGTCTTGATGTTGACCATCAGCTCGTCGAACAGCTTGAAGGCCTCCGCCTTGTACTCGATGAGCGGATCGCGCTGGCCGTAGGCGCGCAGGCCGATGGAGCTGCGCAGCGAATCCATCCCGTACAGATGCTCCTGCCAGAGCCGGTCGATGGCGCTGAGGATGGTGTAGCGCTCAAGGCTGGCGAGGGCCTCGGGCTTCTCGAAGCTGACCTTCAGCTCGTAGGCCTCGCGGATCGCCTTCCCGATGAAGTTGACCACCGCGAACTGCGCCTCGTTGAGCCCGTCGAAGAGCGAATCCGCCACGGGTGCCTCGGTGCCGGAACGGGCCGCCTTGAGGATCTCCTCCTCGGGCATCCCGATCGGGAAATTGAGGTTCACCCAGTCGGCCAGGCCGCGGTGGTTCCATTCGGCGGGGTCCGAGCTGTCGCTGGTGAACTCCTGCACCTTGAGCAGCACGACCTCTTCCATGACGTCCATCAGGCGGTCGCGGACGTCGGCGGAGTCGATGATCTCGTTGCGGAAGCCGTAGATGACCTCGCGCTGCTTGTTCATCACGTCGTCGTACTCGAGCGTGCGCTTGCGGATCTGGAAGTTGTGCTGCTCGACGCGCTTCTGGGCGGTCTCGATCGAGCGGTTGAGCAGCGGATGCTCCAGCTCCTGGCCCTCCTCGAGACCCATGCGCTCCATCACCTTGGTGATGCGGTCGGAACCGAAGAGGCGCATGAGGTCGTCCTCGAGCGAGATGAAGAAGTGGGAGGAACCCGGATCGCCTTGGCGCGAACAGCGGCCGCGGAGCTGGCGGTCGATGCGGCGGGATTCGTGG
>JANNAJ010000669.1:0-1794 GCA_031384285.1 Verrucomicrobiota bacterium | reverse complement strand
GAACTTGGCCACCGCCGCGTCGAACTGGTGCTGCCCCCAAAGCGTATGCCCTTCGTTCATAAGCGCCATGGCGGCTTCCGTCGCGTCTTCACCCGGCCGCAGTTTGGCCGCCAACTCGGTGGGTCCGTCGTCGGCCGATGTCCGTGTAGGTGTCGTGCTGGCCGGCTCCGGTTCAAGATAGAGAAACTGGATGATCTTCTCTATCCGATCGAGCACCTCCGAGGTTGCTCGCACGAAAAGCACGCCAGTGCCTTCATTGTAGAACACGGCCCTTGGATTCTGCGACGGAACAGCCGAGGAACCAGGGCCCTTGGCAAAAGTCACGAACTCTAGGCCGTTGGTCGCGAAGAAGCCGCGCACGGCAACCTGCCAGTTGGTCCCACCCCCGGTCTGGAAGCGCGCAAGCTCCTTGAGGAACGCCTCGCGTTGGCCGCCTGCCCGTAGCCGGAACTCGCGGGTGTAGAGCGACGCAATCACCAGCCGGTGGAACACCACCGCGTAGTCCTCGACCGACCACGCGACCGGAGTCGCAGCGGCGCTGGTCAAGGCCGACAACGCAGCCCCCAACGTCACGTCATGAAGGACGCCGTTCAGCCGCACGATGGTCTTGTCCAAGTCGGGCCGATCGGCGAACGGCTGACCGGTGGCGGGATCGATCGATGGGACCGGATTGTCCGCGTCGATGAGGAAGTTCATCCCGCGTTTCTCCGGGTCGTGCCGCCGGGCCAAGTCCTGCAATTGCCGGACGGCCTCGCCCAAGGTCCCGGGCGGCAAATTGACCTCGGGCAGGACAATCTCTTGGAGCTTCGCCGATATGCGGTCGCGCCCGGTGGACACCGGCTTGGGCTTGGGCTGGGACGCGGGCACAGGTGTGTCGCGGTTCGCGCGGTTCAACGCCAAGTAGTGGTTCGCCAAGGCATCGGAGGGCGCAAGATACAGAGCCGCTCGGAATCGGGCCTCGGCCGAATCAAACTGACGGGCCTCCATCCGCCGGACGCCGTCTTTGATCAGCCTCTGCGCCGCGGCTTCGTCTGTTTCCTGCGCCGCAATCGCAATGTCGCCGAGGACGTCGATTTCATTGGAGGGCGCAAGATACTGAGCCGCTCGGAATCGGGCCTCGGCTGAATCGAACTGGCCGGCCTCCATCAACCGCACGCCATCCTGCATCAGCGTCTGCGCCGCTGCTTCGTCGCTGCGACGCAGCTGCACGTAGACCGAGTTATGGGGTTCCACCAGCAGCGTCTCCATGCTGGCGGGGAGAACCGGACCGCTTGCAGCAGCTCGTTGTCGGGCTTCGAGAATCCCGACTGTTCTGGGCATGCCCTTCAGTTCGAGGTCCATGTGGTCGAATAGGCCCAATCCGCTCTGGCGGATGAACGCGTTGGTCATTTCCAAAGGCTTACGTAGGGCTAGGCCTCCGGGCTTATGCAGATCGCCTTTTGCCGACCCCGACGGTTCCGTTGCTGCCAGCCCATCCACGACGGCTCGGAACTGCGGGTCACGAAGGACATCGGAGATCGTCGCAAGGGGCTTGGTGTCATCGGTCGCCGCTACCTGAGATACCGGGCCGCTCGGGGTCGTGGGCTCAGCCGCCTTCACCGCCGCGAGGAGCGGCGCCAGCCCGGCTCCGTTGACGCCGGGCCAGGGCGCGAGCACCAACGCTGCCACCACCCCGGTCGCACCGAGGCGGGTGGCCCACATGCGTGCCGGCCGGACCGCGCGCCATCCGCCGGAGGCGTGCAGCAGCACTTTCACCCGCCGCGCGAGCTGCGACTTCAGCCCGTCGCCGGCGAC
>JANNAJ010000656.1:0-9120 GCA_031384285.1 Verrucomicrobiota bacterium | reverse complement strand
GGTCGCGGCCGCGCGGTCCGGTTCCGTGGCCGGCATCCGAGACATCTGGCCGGGGCGGATCTCGGGCTCGATCCCGCGCGACACGACCGGAAGCAGTACCAAGAACGGCAGCAGGCGACCTAGCATGGCCGGATGGAACCGCGGCGCCCGCGGCCGGGCGAGCTTCGGTTTCCAGGTCCAGTCCCCCGGCCGGTCTCGATGCCTGTTTGAAAAGTAGGACAGTGCCTCTGGCCTGTCTGTTCCGGGGCTTCCAGCTCCACGCCAGACAGGCGGTGCCACGGGCTGGAAGCCCGCGGGCAGACAGGCTGGAAGCCTGTCCTACGAAGGCCGGCCGGCCTCTTCAGACAGGCTCCCAGCCGGAACCATGCAGACGGATCCGGGTGGCACGGCCAACTTGGCCGTTCTCGGCGGCAACTTGCCGCCGAGTTTCGGCACCGCCCGCGCACCCACCAAAAGTTGGATTCCCGGCGCAACCAGAGCGATGGGCAAACTGCCCGCCACAACGGCCAGCGGCCCGTTCCACCCCGACCTCTACTGCATCGTTCCGTCTCAGCGGAGCACGGCATCCAGGAGCCGGTAGGCCTCCTGCCGTTGCTCAGGCGGGAAGCGATGGGGGGAATCCGGATGCGCGACCGTGATGTCGACCGTCGTCCCCGGGGCCGTCGCGATGGCGCGCGCTTCCTCCACGACGCGGTCGACGCTCTGCCACCGGAAGTTCGAGTCGCCGGTGGGCGCGTTGACGAAGACCTTCCGGGGCGCGATGGCCGCGAGCACCTGGGGAAAATCGAACGGCAACGTCTCGAGCTTCCCGCGGTAACCCGCGAGCCGCGGCATGTAGCGGGTCTGGCACCAGCCGCGCTCCGGCGCCCAGACGCCGGGATCGCCGTCGCGATAATCGCGGAACGAATCGAAGCCGCAGCTCGTGGCGACCACGCGGATGCGTCCGTCGAAGGCGGCGGTGAACAACCCGTTGTGGCCGCCGAGCGAATGCCCGATGCAGCCGAAGCCGTTCGTCCGCACATAGGGCAGCGACGCCAGCAGGTCGAGGCCCCGCAGATTGTCCCAGATCGCCTTCATCGTCCCGCTGGCGTAGCCGAGCGCCTTGAGGTCGGGCGCGTAGTCGGCCAGCAGCGGATACGGCGGAGCGAGCACCACGTAGCCGCGCCGGACGAGTTCGACCCCATATTCGTCGTCCGGCGATCCGCCCAGGCCGACGTCGACCTTCTGCCCGGACTTGTGGGTCTGGTGCAGCGCGAGGACCGCCGGGAAAAGACGCGTCGTTCCGGCATCCAGCGCGGCCTTCGGGATGAGCAGGTACGCCGGCACGCGCCCTCCGGGCTCGCTCTGGTAGGTCAGGAAGCGCCGGACGTAACTACCGCAGTCGATCTCCTCGACGAGCTTCACATCGAGCGGGCAACGCTTCTCCGGGCCCGGGAGCGGGCCCATGATCTCCTCCATCGATCGCAAGACGGCTGCGCGACGGACGACGGACGGCGACGGCACTTCGGCCACCGGGCGGGCAGCCGGGGCAAGCAGCAACGCGGCGGCCACGGCGAGGACCTGCATCCGGAAGCGGACCATGCCCGAGGATGGGATGCGGGCCCGTGCGGGACAAGTTCGTGGTTCGCAGCGGGCACGGATCCTGCCAACACTGGCCCGTGAAGATAACCAACTTGAATCCCGACGCGGATATCGGCGCGAGCGCTTGGCTCGTGGCGACCGACGGGCACCACCTGCTGATGGACGCGGGTTCCCATCCCCGCCGCGAAGGCGCGGAAAGCCTCCCTCTCTTCGAGAAGGTCAAGGACGTCGAGATGGACGCCATCGCCATCACGCACTGCCATCTCGACCACATCGGCGGCCTGCCCGTGGCGCTGCGATATTTCCCGCACGCGCCGGTGTTCATGAGCGACCTGAGCTATTTCCTCAGCGAGCGCGTGCTGCACAACTCGGTCAACGTGATGGTGCGCCAGCGCGACGAGCTGGGGATCAAGGACTATCCGCTGTTCACGCATGAGCAGGTCGACGATTACGCCTCCGTGTTCCAGGGCGTGCCCTACCGCCGCGAGATCGCTTGGGCGGCATCCCGGCGGCGGGCGGCGGTCCCGACGCTGGAGTTCTTCGATGCCGGGCACACGCTCGGTTCGGCGGGCGTGCTCGTCCGGAGCACCCGCAAGAAGCTCTTCTACACGGGCGACGTCTGCTTCCACGACCAGACCCTGCTCAAAGGCGCGCAGTTCGACGGCGTGAAGGCCGACGTGGTCATCCTCGAGACGACCCGCGGCGCGCGGCAGCTCCCTCCCGGGTTCACCCGCGAGACCGAGATGGAGCGCCTCGCCGGATCGATCCGCGAGGTCCAGGCGCGCAAAGGCACGGTGCTGATCCCGGCCTTCGGGCTCGGGCGCACCCAGGAGATCCTCGCGATGCTCGCCCTGCAGATGCAGACCGGGAAACTGAAGCGCCAGCCGGTCCATATCGGCGGATTGGGACGCGTCTTCACCGAGATCTACGACCTCCAGTCCGGACGGACGAACCGCTCCCATCCCGGCCTCAAGCTCACCCAGGCGTTGAACCTCATCGTCTCGTCGCCCAAGGAACTTGCCCAGATCAGCCTCAACAACAGCCGCATCTTCGTGATGACCGCCGGCATGATGAGCGAGAACACCGGCGCTCACGACCTTGCCCTGCGGATGGCGGGCGAGAAGCGCCACGGGATCTTCTTCGTGGGCTACACCGATCCTTCTTCGCCGGGAGCCCGGCTCCGGATGGCCGCGCCGGGCGTGCCGTTCATGTTCAGCGGGAGCGGTGGCGAGCTGACCAAGCGTTGCCAGGTGGACGACTTCGACCTGACTGCCCATGGCAACCGCGAAGACCTGCTCGATTTCGTCGCCCAAGCGGATCCCCAGACGGTGGTCCTCGGCCACGGCGCCGCCGATGCGCGCGCGTGGATCGCCGACCAGCTCCGGCAGCGCCACCCCCGCATGAAGGTGCTCCAACCGGGGCCGGGCGAGACCGTGGAAGCGTGACCCGAGGCGGTCCACGGCCCTGTCGATGCCGTCCGGAAAAACTAGTTGTCAACCGTCGGCACCGATTCCTATTGTCCGCCCAGTTGCGCCATTCAGGCGCCCGAGACGGATACTTTTCGTCTTTGTAACTTGGTCAACAACACACACAGAACAACTCAGGAGGAACTGACATGATGAACAAATGGACAGTCGCTTTGGCGGCCACGGGCGTGGTCGGCCTCGCTTCGGCGGTGCTCGCGGAAGAGTCCCACCCGGTCAACACCTTGCTGCCGGCCACCACGCTGAGCGGCTACGTCGACACGTCGGCGATCTGGAACTTCGGCAACGGTGCCGCCCAGGCCAACCGCTTCATCAACACCGGCGCGAACCGCCAGGACGGGTTCAACCTGAACGTCGTCAAGCTCCAGCTCGAGAAGCCCCTCGACGAGGGCACCTGGTCCGCCGGTTACAAAGCCGAGCTCTGGGCCGGTCCTGACGCCGCGGGTCTCCCCGGCAGCACCGGTGCCGGAAGCAACCTCGCCATCAAGCAGGCCTACGTCGCGCTCCGCGCCCCGGTCGGCAATGGCATCGACATCAAGATCGGCCAGTTCGACCCGATCATCGGTTATGAGGTCGCGGACAGCTACGCCAACCCGAACTTCAGCCGCTCGTTCGGCTTCGCCTACGAGCCCCTCGGCCACACGGGCATCCTCGCCACCTACCAGTTCACCGAAGTGTTCGGTGTCGCCGCCGGTGTCGCGAACACCTACGCCGGCGCGATCAACGCGAAGGTCGCCACCGAATCCCGCAAGACGTTCATGTCCGGGATCACCATCAAGGCGCCCGAGAGCTTGGGCTTCCTCGCCGGTTCCTCGCTGTACGCGGGCGTGATCGACGGCGGCAACGACATCGTCAAGGACACCATCAATATCTACGCCGGTGCGTCCATCGCCACCCCGATCAAGGCCCTCAGCCTCGGCGTCGCCTACGACTACGTCGCGAACCTCACGGCCAACGGCTCCTACGCCAACGCCTACGCGGTCTACGCCTCCTACCAGATCACCGAGAAGCTCAAGGGCAACCTCCGCGGCGAGTACGCCAACAACAGCGGCGGCGTCCTCTACGGTGCCAACGACGAGAAGATCACCGGCCTCACCGCCACGATCGACTACTCGCTCTGGGCCAACGTCGTGACCCGCGCGGAATTCCGCTGGGACCACATCGCCGGTGGCTCCGTCGCCGCTCCGTTCAACGGTCAGAAGAACGACCTGAGCGTCGCCGTGAACGTCATCTACAAGTTCTGAGCTGGCTCTGCCGCTCACCGACCCTTCCGGCTCCGGCCGGAAGGGTTTTTTCGTTCCACGGCCGGCCCCGGAGGAGAGTCCTCTGAGCCGGAACCATGCCGATGGATCCGGGTGGATCGGCCGACTTGCCGCCGAGTTTCGGCACGGCCAGCGCTCGCATAAAAGGGGGCATTCCCGGCGCGCCCAGACCGGCGGGCGAGTCGCCCAGCAACCCACCTGGCTTGCAGGGCAAGCCGCCCACACCGCCAGGCCGAGTCCTACCGGGATCCAGCAGGAGTTGGTATGAGCCGGGACCATGCAGATCGATCCGGGTGGCACGGCCAACCTGGCCGTTCTCGGCGGCAACTTGCCGCCGAGTTTCGGCACCGGTAGCGCGCGCACCAAAAGGTGCATCCCCGGCGCACCGCGAGCGGCGGGCGGGTCGCTCGCCACAACGGGCCCGTGACCCGTTCCACCCAGACCTCTACTGCATCGTCCCGGATGGGAGCTTGTCCTACTGGGCTCACCGGTGTTCTCAGACAGGCTCTGTGACCGCTCCGGGAGGGATGACCGCAACCTTCCCCAAACTGCGGACCGGCGGCGGGCATCCTCCGGGTGCGATGCCTCGGGCCACGTTCTCGGGGGGCGGTTTTTTGTACGGCTTCTGCGTTCGATCGCCCTGGCCACCGGATCTGGGAATGGAAAAGCCCTTCCTCGCGGAAGGGCTTATCGCCTGCGAGGGCCCGGTCACTGCCGGGTGGCCAACCGTCGCCGCACCACCGCGAAGGCGACCAATCCTGCGGCGAACATCGCCGCGTACTCCTCAGGTTCCGGGACGGCGGCGAAGTTGACCGTGAAGTTGTCCGCTCGCGAGGTCCCTCCCGCCGTGACCGTGCCGCCATTGGCGCTGACCGTCCCGGCATCCGTCAGGCGGAAATAGACGGTGTCCAGCCCCACAAGACCACCGGGCACCGAGCCCGTGTCGGCACTGAACGTGTAGAGGCCTTGGCGCCCACCACTGCTCCGCCAATCGTTGCGGGCGTTCAGCGCCGGAGAAGCGACGACCGCGTTCTCCAGGACCGAATAGGAGAAGAGCGTCGTGAACGACGTCCCGTCGGTGCTGTACTGGAGGCCGAAATCACGCGGGCCGCTGCCCGAACTCGTGTGGTCCCAATTGATCTCCAACCGGGACGCTCCTCCCCCTCCCTGGGTCGAGACCGCGAACTGGAGATAGTCGCCCGTCGACCACGTGTTGACCGAGACCGAGTTCGCCGAGCCGTTCCCGGGAGGCGTCAGCCAATCCGATGCCGCGGACGCGTGGTGTCCACGGGCGGTGCCGCTGCCGACATCCGCGGAGAGAGGCCCGATATCGGTGGAATTCGCCAAGTCGGCGGGAGGTGCCGTCTCGAACGTCCATTGCGCGATCTGTCCTTGGGCAATGATCGAGGAGGCGACGATGGCGACAGCGATGATTGGTGATCTTGGATTCATAGGTCCTACATGATTGGTGTTAGCTTACCTTTGCTAAGTACATTGCTTAGCTTGTATGCCTATTATCAATAGGGTTCTTGGGTCGCAAGAAATAAATACAGCGAAACGAGGCGGGCCGACTCCGGGTGCGACGGCAAGCCCGCCCCCGGTCAACCCGCTTGGGCAGTCTTGGGAGTTGGTTTGGGCATGGCCGATCGATACCGACTGCACTGACACTGGCGGAGCGCGGCCAACTTGCCCGACCGACCCTCAGAGGCAGCTCGACGGCAGCAAGATCCATCCACGCCCGGGCCCTGCTGCTGTGCGATGCCGGCGAGTTTGTGGATCCGTGGAAAATCGCCGACGTCGTCGCGGCCCTGGGCGCGAGTTCCCGCACGCCGGAGCATCTCAAGCAACGCTGCGTGGAGGAGAGTCGGATCCGGCGCGGGTGCGCCGGCTGGGCAACAAACCACGGCGTCCCGTCTACGACGGCGAGATTGACGCCCGGCTCTGCGACTTGGCCTGCTCCCCGGCTCCCGAGGGACATCGATGTTGGACCGTCCGGTTGCTGGCGGACCGGCTGGTGGAACCGAAGAACGCCGGAAAGGCCGCGACCATGACCGTGCAACGGTCGCTCAAAAAGGCGATTCGTGCTCTCATCTGAGCAAGCACTGGAAAGCCCCACCCGAAGGCGACGCGGCATTCGTGGCCGCCATGGAGGCCGTGCCCGTCGTCCACAACCTGCCGGCCGATCCGTATTCACCGGTCGTCTGGACGGAGGGGCGAGCAAGCAGTGGGTCGGGGAGGTCCTTCCCCCGATCCCGCCCGATCCGGCCACGGCCAGATCCTCGACCCTGGATACGTCCGCGATGGCGTGGCCACGCTCGTTGCCGAGATGAGGCACCGGGCTGGCCGCCGCCATGTCGAGGTGACCGCACGCCGGACCTAGGAGGACCAGGCTCGCTTCATCAAGGCCATCCTCGACGGGCGCTATCCCGATGCGGTCCGGGTGCGCCGGGTGACGGACAACATCACCACCCACAGGATCGAAGCACCGCGACGACGACAGGTCTTCGACCCGCTTATCGCCGGCACCGCCGCCACGCGCCGAAGACGACCAAGGCCAGCCCGGCGGCGGCGGCGTAGTCGGTCGGTTCAGGGACTGCCGTGACGCTCCCCTCCACCTTCACACCGGTGGAGTCGAAGGAGTGGCCCCCGGTCCCGAAGCCCACGCGGACCACCAGCGTGTCCCCGGCCGTGACCGCGAGACCACCCCCGGGCGTCGTGTAGGACAGGGTGCTGCCAGCGATGTTCCCGGAGAACAGCTCGGTCCCGCCGAGGAAGACATGGACGTCGGTGGTCGCTCCGACGACATCGTGGCTGGCGAAGTCCGCGGTGAACGCAAGCGTGCCGGTCGACGGCAGTGCGTAGCTGATGACGGAGTATTCGCCGCTGATGCTGGGATGCACGTTCAAGAACCGCGACGCGGCGGCGCGGATGAACGCGGTGCCGGTGCTGATATCGCTGCCGGTGGTGTTCTTCACGACCACGGGCAGCTCCACATCCAAGGTCCGCCAAAATTCAAGGCCCGCCTGTGGCGAATAGCCTTGGGTGAACAACGTCAACGGAGCCGTGGTGTTCGCGGCGAGGCCGTAGCTATAACCGTTCTGGGGGTTGGCGCTGAGGGACCAATCCTCACCGAAGCTGAACACGGCGGCTTGGGCGAGGACCGGGGCCAACAGCAGGCCGGCACCGAGAAGGGAACGGACGGAGGAAGGGGCATGCATAGAGAGGCGGAGAGGATAGGTGGCGGGCAGTGGTTTCATGGGTGGGCGTACCAGAGCGAGGAGTTGATGGTCAAGCAGGCGACGACATCACGTGCCGTCCGGGTGAAACGGCATCGATGCACCGCGACGACGACGGGTCTTCGACCCGCTTATCGCCGGCACCGCCGCCACGCGCCGAAGACGACCAAGGCCAGACCGACGACGGCGGCGTAGTCGGCGGGTTCGGGGACCGGCGTTCCGGCAGCGTATTCCACCCCGAAGGTGTAGTAGCCGCCCAAGCTTCCGTTGATGTGGACGTCGAGGTTTCCCGATATGACGACGCTTTGTGCCGGCGGAAAATGAAAGGTATCCCCGATGCGGATGAAGTCGTAGGCACCGCCGGACCCTGAGTAGGGAAAGTAGATGTTGAGGTTCCACTCCGCATCCGACGAGGGCAACGAACTCGCGACCGCGCCCACCGTGTAGTCGAGGGTGTAGTATCCGCCAGAGTAGACGGTGGTGTAGAACATGTCCTCGATAGAGATACCGAATCCGGTCAGCGCGTAGCCCGGGTCCGCTGTCATCACAATCGAGAAGTTGTTGACCACGCCCGGTGTGGAGGCCCCGAAGGGCACATAAGCCGTGGGACCGTTCCACTGCTGTATCGTTCCGGAGATGACGCTTCCGGGCACGAAGGCCAAAGACACCGGATCGTATGGAGCATGGAAGCTGAAGCTTTGCGCTGTCAGCGGCAGCGTGGAGGCGAAGAGGCATGCGGCGCCACCGAGCAAGGCCAACGTGGAGAAGACTGGTTTGCGGAGCGGCGAGGTAGGTCTCATCAGGTGGTGGCGGCGTGCAGCAGGTGCGCTGCCGGGGTGAAACGGCATCCATCCGCCCTGATGACCAAGAATCTTCCACCTAAGCAGGAACGGCTGGAGGAGTCGCATCGCGTCTGGGACTGCGGCGGAAAACGATGGTTGATCGCGAAGCGATCCGTCGTGTGTGTTGTTCCGATCTCCCACCCGGCTTTCCTGTACCGGACACGCTGCAGATTTTCTGAAGCCGTCCGTCCGCTCCGAAAGCGGTGGCAAGCCACACGCACTCCAAGACCTCGCGGACTCCGCACGAGGCAGGGCAAGTCGCGGTAGCGTCTTGGAGAACGGCGGCAACGCGCAGCGGGTCGCGAAGCGGCCCGTCGTGACTGTTGTTCTGGTTTCCGACACCGCTTTCGGATCGGCGAGGGGTTCCGTCGAGACGGACGCGCGTCCGGCATCCGAAAGCGGTGGCAAGCCACCGCAGTCCAAGACGCTGGCGCGACCCAGCAAGACCCGCGGCCTCCGCGCTTTGGTCAGCGGGGCGCGGAGCGCCGCCCGCCTAACGCCGGTACCGCCGCCACGCACCGAAGGCGACCAAGGCCAACCCGGCGACGGCGGCGTAGTGACCGGGTTCAGGCACGGGGGAAACCGCGGTGACCGAGACGTTGTCGAGGCCGATGAAATACCTACCGCCGGTGCCCAAGATGCTGATCTCCGTCGTGGCGGCGTTGGCCACGAAGTCGAACCCGTAATTGGCCCACTGGATACCAGTGCCGCCGGG
>JANNAJ010000651.1:0-3292 GCA_031384285.1 Verrucomicrobiota bacterium | reverse complement strand
CCCTTGCCATCCGAGCGTGTTCAACTGGGAGCCGACGGAGGCCGCGTTCCGCGACTTCTACGGCGGCATCACCGCCAAGCAAGGCATCGTGGTCGCGCTGATGTGGGGCGAGGAGAGCTACTACCGACTCGGCCTCGAAGTCTCCGAAGCCATGTATGCGCCCATCAGCCGCGCGCATCGGGTGACGCTCGAGCAGATGGCGATGTTGGAGCCGGCCCTGGTGGAGACGCTGGCGCAGACCTGCATGGAGGTCGTGAAGGAAGGCCACGACCGCCTCGTGGCCGCGGGCGTGCCGAAGGACGCGGTGCGCGACTTCGTCCTCGGGCACCTGCGCATCCAGATCGCGGTGTTGTTCGGCGAGACGAACGGCACCTTCTCCGACGCCGCCTACAAGATCAGCAAGCGCGCGAAGCCGGTGCTGTTCCGCGAAGGGTGGCAGAAGATTTTCGAGCTGGCGGATATCCGCGAGCAGGTGCGCGACATCACCCAGAAATAGTCCGTCGTCCCGTCGTCGGAGGTTCATCGAGAGCGTTCCACCGACCCGGGACCCGGGACCACGGACCATGCAGCTAGGCATCAGCAGCTACACCTACGGCTGGGCCATCGGCGTCCCGGGCCATGGACCTGCGCGGCCGATGGACGAGCAGGACCTGCTCGACCGCGCCCGTCGGCACGGCGTGAAGCTCGTCCAGGTCTGCGACAACCTGCCGCTCCTGGGGCTCTCGGAGGACCGGGTCGTCCGGTTCCGGGAGCGATCGATCGAGGAAGGCGTCCGCATCGAGGTCGGTTCGCGCCGGCTCACCGTGGAGCACGCGACCGAGATGATCGCCTTGGCGCGTCGTCTGGGCGCGGGGCTGGTGCGTTTCGTGGTCGATGGTCCGGACCATCATCCCGGCGCGGGAGACGTCGTGCGGGTCCTTCGGGCGATCGTCCCGATGCTCGAGGGCGAGCGCATCGGGATCGAGAACCACGACCGGTTCCCGGCCGCGACGTTGCGGTCGATCGTCGAGCAGGTCGGTTCGGACCGCGTCGGCATCTGCCTCGACACCGCCAACTCGCTCGGCGCCGGTGAAGGCCTGGCCACCGTCGTCGCCGAGCTGGCACCTTGGACGGTGAACCTCCACATCAAGGATTTCCAGATCGTGCGCCTGCCGCATCTCATGGGCTTCCAGGTCGAGGGGCGTCCTGCCGGCGGCGGGCTGCTCGACATCCCGTGGCTCCTCGCGGAGCTCGGTCGGCACGGGCGCTGCGAGACCGCCGTCCTGGAGCTGTGGACCCCGCCCGAGCCGACGCTGGAGGACACCATCGCGAAGGAAGAAGACTGGGCTGGGCAAAGCATGGCGCACCTGCGACCTCTGTTCGCCTCCATCGTATGAGACCGCTCCGCTTCGCCATCTTCGGCACGGGATTCTGGGCCCGCGTCCAGCTGGCCGCTTGGCGCGAGGTGGGCGGGACCGAGTGCGTCGCGGTCTACAACCGGTCCCGAGACAAGGCGGAGGCGTTCGCCCGGGATCTCGGGGTCCCGGCGGTCCACGACGACGCCGAGGCGCTGCTGCGCGAGGTGGAGCCCGACTTCGTGGACAACATCACCGAGGTCGGCGGCCACAAACCGCTCTCGCTCCTCTGCGCCCAACATCGGATCCCGTGCATCTGCCAGAAGCCGATGGCGGCTTCGTTAGAGGACGCGCGGGAGATGGTGGCGGCGTTCGCCGAGGCGAGGACGCCGTTTTTCGTCCACGAGAACTGGCGCTGGCAATCGCCGATGCGCGCGCTCATCGGGACGCTCCGTTCCGGTGTCATCGGCACGCCGTTCCGGGCACGTCTCACCATGGTCTCCGGCTTCGATGTCTGGGCCAACCAACCCGCGCTGCGCGAGCTGGAGCAGTTCATCCTCACCGACCTCGGCACCCACGTGCTCGACACCGCCCGCGCGTGCTTCGGCGAGGCGCGGTCGCTGTGCTGCCAGATCCGGAGGACCTTGCTGGAGGTGAAGGGCGAGAACGTCGCCACGGTCCTCCTGTCGATGGGCGAGGCGCGGACCTCGGTGACCGTCGAGCTGGCCTACGCGAAGACGCCGCTGGAGCGGGAGATCTTCCCTCAGACGCTGGCCTTCGTGGAGGGGCCGCTCGGCAGCATCGAGGTGGCTCCCGATTACTGGCTGCGGGTCACGACCAAGGACGGCACGCTCTGCCGTCGTCATGTTCCACCGCGCCATGCGTGGGCCGATCCGCGCTACGACGTGGCGCAAGCGAGCATGGTCCCTTGCCTCCGCGACCTGCTCGGCGCGCTCCGCGGGGAACACGCCGCAGAGACGACCGGAGCCGACAACCTGGAGACCGTCGGGCTGGTGTCCGCCGCCTACGAATCCGCGAGGACCGATTCCGTCATCCGCTTTCCCGCCCGATGAAACGGCTCCGCTCATGGCTCGTCCTACTGGCGTCCCTCGATGACGCCGCGCGACCGGGGGCCGGCTCCGGCGGAACGCGGGAGGTCCGCGGATCGGGCGTCGGCGATCGGGCCACGCCTGCGGTCCCCGATACCGGGAACACGGTCTTCTTGTGGGAGAAACGATGAACGCCGCGCCCACTGGACCGCTCATGGTCGATCCCGCCGGCGACGCGGAGGCATGCGTCCCGTTGCGGGCCGGACCGCTGGAGCTCGTCTTCCACGACGGCGATCTGCGGCGGATCCGCTGGGGCGACCGCGAGGTGGTCCGGCGGATCCACGGCGCCGTGCGCGACCGTGATTGGGGAACGGTGCCCGGCCGCATCACCGGACTGGAGATCGACGCCGGCGACGACTCCTTCCGCATCCGTTACACCCGTGAACATACCGCGGACGGCATCCACTTCGTCTGGCAGGCGGCGATCTCGGGCGACGAGGACGGGACCCTCCGCTTCGGCTTCGACGGCGAAGCCCGATCGACCTTCCTGAGGAACCGCATCGGCATCTGCGTGCTCCATCCGATCCGGGAATGCGCCGGAGCCCGGATCCGGTCGCTGCACCTCGGCGGATCGGCGCGCGACCTGGTGTTCCCGGAGTTCGTCGCGGCCGAGCAGCCCATGACGGGTTTCACCGACCTCGCGGGGTTGACGCATGAGGTGGCGCCGGGGATCCGGGCGGAACTGGAGTTCTCCGGCGACGCCTTCGAGACCGAGGACCAGCGCAACTGGATCGACGCCAGCTTCAAGACCTACTCCACGCCGCTCCGTCTTCCGTTTCCGGTCGAGATCCGCGCCGGGGAACGCATCCGGCAGAGCGTGGTGCTGCGGATGCGGAACGCCGGCCGGGC
>JANNAJ010000638.1:0-3632 GCA_031384285.1 Verrucomicrobiota bacterium | reverse complement strand
CGCCCAGTCGCCGAACCTCGCCGGAGCGATCAACCTCGCCATCCAGAAGGCCGATTTCGTCAAGTCCGCCTCGCCCACGGATTCGTTCGTCCCGCCGGGCATCACCGATGCCAAACATCGCGATTATCCATTGAACGACCTGTTCTTCCTCGGGCAGGCCCAGAGCAACCTGTGGACCGCGTTCGGATTCTACGTCGGTCACAACGCGGATGCACGCCGACAACCCGATGAGACCTTGGGCACGCTGTACCGCTTCCAGGATCCATATTCCCAATCGGCACGCGGCCTTGCCGCCGCGGACCGGTTTTTGGCCTTCTACACGCTCCCGAAGGCGACCAGCTACGCCTTGAACCGTCCGGATCCTAGGAACGAGAACTTCCTGAACCGCATCCACCGTGCGACGAACTCCACGCGCCTGCTCGACAACGTGCTTTTCTTCCGCGTCCTTCCCTTCGGCCGCGAAGGTCTGCCCATCGACCAGAACACCCTCCGGACCTACCTCGCCGCGACCAACCCGTTGGCCAAAGGCATCACGGTGACGAACCAGGTGGTTTACCCTTACTACAGCACTGGCTTCACCGGCACTGCGCTGCCCTCCGCCGTCGAGATCGAGCTCGGCATGCTCTCGCCGCGGCTGTGGACCCAGTACACCAACCAGGTGAGCTTCGACCTGAAGACGAACTTCTTGGCGAAACACACCGCGGACATCCTCGTGTTCCGCCAACGCATCCCTCTCCGCACCGCTCTCCAATGAACCTCCCCGCCGTCCAGGCCCGTCGAGGGATCGCGCTGGTCATCACGTTGATCATGCTGTCGGTGGTGACCATCACCGCCGTCGCGTTCCTCGCCGTGAGCCGCCGTGAGCGCAGCTCGGTGGCGGCCGCCGCCGAGCAGATCGACGCCCGCTACGCCGCCGATGCGGCGCTCAACCGGGTGAAGGCGGAGATCACCTCGGGCATCATCGCCGCCACCAACCGCTTCGCCTACGGGTTGAAGGTCTCCACGAATTACATCAATCCGCGGTTCGACCCGACCAAGCCTTCCGCCGCCGACCTTCCCGCCGGATCGACCAACGCCTTCAACCAGCTGACCAACGTCAACTACCTGATCAATCCGAGGAACGGGACGCCGTTCCAGCTCCCCGGGGACAACCTCGCCTACCGCAAGATGCTGGCGAACCTTTACTACGACCCGCGTCCGCCGGTCTTCTACGCCACCAACCGGAATCCCCGGCTGCCGACCGAATTCCGCTACACGCTCGACCTGAACCGCAACGGACGCATCGAGACCAACGGGCTCGTCATCCCTTCCGATCGCGCCGGCCGCACCAACGGTTTCTTCCCGCAGTCCATGGTCGGCGATCCGGAATGGGTCGGCGTGCTAGAGAACCCCGACGCGCCCCACTCCGGCACCAATCGCTTCCTCTACCGCTATGCCTATCTGGTCGTCCCGGCCGGCCGCACGCTCGACGTCAACTCCATCCACAACTCCGCCAAGAACGTCAACGCGACGGCGGATCTCTCCAAGTTCAGCCGCAACGAGGGCGTCGGTGCCTGGGAGATCAACGGCGCGGGATTCCTCGGCGCGCTGAACACCAACATCTGGTCGGTGAACGAATACGTCTCGTATGACGCGGACCGGACCGCTTTGGCGAGAGGCCTGGCCTTCGACGACGCCAACAGCCTCGTCCAGGCGCGGCGGCGCGATGCCGGGAAGATCGACTATTCGCCGTCCTCGGCGGCCAGGTACTTCGGGCAAGAGATCGGGCAGACGGTCGATCCCGGCGCTCAAGCCCGCCTCAGCAACGGACGGGTGGATCTCTATTCCGACGGACCCTACCTGAAGACCTTTGCGGACCTCCGCAAATCGCCTGCAGGGGACGACCAGCCCAATTCGACGTGGTCCGGCGGCGACTACACGAACGCCTTCACCGACATCAACCAGCTCTTCGATCCGTCACTCGGGCTGGGCACGAGGCTCACCGGCATCGACAGCCGGCCCGGGGTGACCTCCACCCGGAGCACCTACGACAACTACACCTTCTACCGGTTGCTCGGTCAGTTGGGCACCGACAGCACGGATGCGCGGTTCGAGACCGGTTTCGACCGCAGCCAGGCCACCCGGCTCTTGTCGTCCGGCATACTGACCGAAGGTGCCTACTACCGCCGCGCGAAGCTCAACCTGAATTACCAGCAGACCGATCCGAACGGCGGGGAATCCGTGAACGCGAGCGTCGCCGGCTTCAATGATTGGAGGCCCATCAACTGGTTCACCAACGCGGTCCATCGTCTGCTTCTCACCGAGTTCACCAACGGCCTGCCGTATCTGCAGGCGGACGTCGATCCCGACCTGAGCCTCGGTCTCGCCATCCAGGGCCAGGTGGCCGTCCGATCCTTTTCGCCGGACGCCTCGGGCAGACCCCGTTTTGCCCTCACGAACCACACCTACAGCGCCCAGGCGCACCGGCTGCTCCAACTGGCGGCGAACATCTACGACTACTCCACGAACCGGACCGGCAGGTCCCGTTATCCCTACCTCCCGTCGGTGTTCCAGCCGGTCCTTTATCGCGCGAACTACCTGAACGACCTGAACCGGTTCCCCCGTTTCCGGAACCGGATTCTGCAACCGGACAACCTGACCCGCCTCGGCGGCTTCGTCGAGGTGACCAATGCGACTGCTTTCCTGAACCTGCCGTGGGTCGATCTGGAGGACACGGCGTTCAACGCCCGGTTCGCGCCGGGGTTCGACCTCAACTTGATCCGCTTGAGCACCGACCGTGCTATCGTCAGCCAGAACGCGGTGTTCGTTCCGCGGGCGCGGTACGTCGGCGTTCCATTGGTGATCGGCGCCAAGAAGGGCTACCCGAACTTCAACGAAGGATTCTGGCAATCCGCGCTCCAGGTGACCCGCCGGCTCTTCGTCCTGAAGACCCGGGGCAGCACCACGCCGGCGCTGGCGCTGACCGAGACGCCGTTCATCGGCGGGAACAGCAAGGGTGTCGCCACCGAGGCCCAATATCGTTTCGACCTCCGTCACAACGTCTCCACCGAACTGTGGAACTCGTATAGCAACGCGTTCCCTCGGGGCGTCCGCATCGTTGTGACCAACGTCATGTCGTTCGGGCTCTACAATGTCCTGCCCAACGGTGCCTCCAACTTCGTCCAAGGTATCACCAACTATGTCCGCGGCATCGACACGAATTTGACGGCAGGCCAGTGGCTCGGCGGGCAGTTCCGCACGCCGCTCAACGACTTGCTCGGCTACAGTTTCATCTACGACCACATCAACGGCCGTCCGTACGGGGTCAACGAGACCAACCGAGGTCGGGTGAACGTGGTGGCCACGCCGCCGGTGCTGGACCTGTTCGTGACCAACCGGCTGTTCTACGCGTTGGTGGACACGGTCAACAACGCCGTCCTCGACTCCGTCAGCTTCAAGAGCGTGGTCTCCGAGACCAACGTCCTACGTTTCCTCGAACTCGACGGAAGGAGCGGTACCTCCGCGAACCTGCCCGGCATTCGCCAAGCCGCCGGCACAGAGCTCCGCATGACGGATTTCTGGCGGACAAACCGGTTGGCGATCGGCGGCACGGCCGGCATCTCCAACCAGATGGCCGTCTCGCTGGGCAAGGC
>JANNAJ010000636.1:0-2610 GCA_031384285.1 Verrucomicrobiota bacterium | reverse complement strand
ATCACGAGAAGCTGACCTTCGAACACAACGGTGTGCAGCGAAGGCTGACCAATGTGGAGGGAAATGTGATCCGCGAAGTGCTGGTGTGAAGACGTAAAACGTGAAACGTAAATCGTAAAGGAGGCGTCCACAGCTACTTCTTACGTTTCACGTTTTACGTTTTACCCCTCAGCCAACCTCCGTGAATTATCCCGCCGCCGTTCCGGTCGAATGCCGTCTTCGCATGAAAGCATTGAACCTGTTCGCCGCTCTCCTGGTCTCCGTGGAAATTGTCGCCGCCGCTCCACCCACGGACTGGCTCATTGATCCTTCGCCATTCAAAGCACGCGTGAACGTGAGCAAGGACGGCCGTGAGCTGGAGCTGAACAACGGGCTGCTGCGCCGCGTCATCCGCGTGCAACCGAACGCGGCCACCGTCGCGCTGGACAACCTGGTCAGCGGCGAATCACTCCTGCGCGGGGTGAAGCCGGAAGCCGTCGTGGAGATTGATGGCAAGCGCTTCGACATCGGCGGGCTCAAGGGCCAGCCGAACTACGCGTTCCTCCAGCCCAGCTGGATCACCTCGCTGAAGCCGGATCCGGCGGCCTTCCATCTGGTCGGGCACACGGTCGGCAAGCCGGTCGAGCGCCTCCCCTGGAAACGCGTCCGGCACCACGCGCCCGATGTGAGCTGGCCGCCGCCCGGCGTGGCGCTGCGGCTCGACTTCGCGATGCCCGCTCCGGCGGATGGATCGGCCGCCTCGGCGGTCACGGTGTCCGTCCACTACGAGCTCTACGACGGCGTGCCGAGCTATTCCAAGTGGATCACCGTCTCCAACGCCACGGACCGGACCGTGCGCGTCGACCGCTTCACGAGCGAGCTGCTCGCGGTGGTGGAGCGCACCTCCGAGGTGGACGAACTGAGCGAAGGCCGCCTGCCGCCGGACTTCCATGTGGAGACGGACATGGCGTTCGGCGGGATGATCGCCTCGGGCGCGAACCGCCGGTCGTACCGCTGGTTGCCGGACCCCGAGTTCGCCACGCAGGTGAACTACGAGAAGAAGACGCCGTGCCTGCTCGAGATCGGACCCGACCTCGGACCGGCACAGGACATCGCGCCCGGCGGGACCTTCGAGTCGTTCCGCGCCTGGGTGATGCCGTTCGACGGCACCGACCGGGAACGCAACGGGCTGGCGATCCGCCGCCTGAGCCGGGTCATCGCGCCCTGGGCCACCGAGAACCCGTTGATGATGCATCTCGTGTCGTCCAAAGGCGCCGCGGTGACCAACGCGATCGACCAATGCGCCGCGGTGGGTTTCGAGATGTTGATCCTCAGCTTCGGCAGCGGCTTCGACATGGAGAACGAGAAGCCGGAGACGATGGCCCGCGCCAAGGCCTGGGCCGCCTATGCCCGGAGCAAGGGCATCGAGATCGGCAGCTATTCCTTGCTCGCCTCGCGCCACGTCGACGCGGTCAACGACGTGGTGATGCCGCCGGGCGAGAAGCCGGTGTTCGGCGCCTCGCCGTGCCTCCAGAGCACCTGGGGCACGAACTACTTCCGGCGGATCCAAGAGTTCCACCGCGACAGCGGCTTCACGCTGCTAGAGCACGACGGCTCGTATCCGGGCGACTTCTGCGCGAGCGACAAGCATCCCGGCCATCGCGGCCTGGAGGATTCGCGATGGACGCAGTGGAAGGAGATCTCCGCCTTCTACAAGTGGTGCCGCGGCGAAGGCATCTACCTCAACGTGCCCGACCACTATTTCCTCTCGGGCTCGTCCAAGACGGGCATGGGCTACCGCGAGGTGAACTGGTCGCTACCGCGCGAGCAGCAGGTCATCCACACGCGGCAGAACATCTACGACGGCACCTGGCAGAAGCTGCCGAGCATGGGCTGGATGTTCGTGCCGTTGACGGAATACCAGGGAGGCGGAGCGGCCGCGACCATCGAGCCGCTCGACGCGCACCTCGACCACTACGCCCGCATGATCGAGAGCAACCTCGCTCTGGGCGTACAGGCCTGCTACCGCGGCCCGCGCCTCTACGACACCGACCGCACCCGCGCCATGGTCAAGTCGAAGGTCGACTGGTTCAAAGCCCACCGCGACATCCTGGAGAGCGATCTCATCCATGGCCGTCGCGCCGACGCCCGCGACCTCGACTGGATGCTCCATGTGAACCCCAAGCTCAAGGAGAAGGGCATGCTCGTCGTCTTCAACCCGCTCGATGTCCCGGTCGCCAAGACCCTTCGCGTCGATCTTTACTACACCGGAATCACCGACACCGCGCGGGTCCGCGACCAGGGCGGCAGCGCCAAGCGGCTGAAGCTGGCCAGGGACCATTCGGTCGAGATCCCTGTCCGTGTCCCGGCACAGGGCATGGCCTGGTGGACCCTCGAGTGACCCGCCCGCGGAAACCTCGCAGCGGTCGCAAGGTCCAACGACAGGCGACACGCCGTCATCCGGACAAGGATGCGATTCTGAGCCGGAACCATGCAGTGGGACCTGGGTGGCACGGCCAACTTGGCCGTTCTCGGTGGCAACTTGCCGCCGAGCTTCGGCACCGTCAGCGTGCGCACCAATGGGTGCAGTCCCGGCGCACCCAAACTTCAGCGACATGGTTTCGGCTGAAC
>JANNAJ010000567.1:0-1906 GCA_031384285.1 Verrucomicrobiota bacterium | reverse complement strand
GGCGGCCATCCGGACCCTTCACCAAACCATGGAGATCGTGCCCACCGAACGCGATGTGGACGCCGAAGCCGGTCAGCAAAAGCGATCGGGCGGGCGAGTTGGAGGTGGAGGCAGGATCTGCCTTCTCCCCTGCGGATCCACTGGTCGGCCCGACTTTTGTCGCGTCGAGCCGCCACAGGTCCGGGATGCTGGTGAACCACACGTTGGTTCCTTGGGCGAGGATGCCCGCCGCGACGCCGCCGACGCGGTTGGTGAAGCCGTCGGCGAACGTCGTCGCCGAGTCCGCGCGTCCGTCGCCATCGGAATCCCAGACCAACCGGATCCGCTCGGACTCCACGTCGAGGTCGCGGGCGTCGATGGTCCCGTCCTGGTTGAAATCGCGGAACCCGCCGATGCCGGACTTCGTGAGCGCGGCGAGGAACCGGTCGTGGTCCGGTTCGCCTGCCGTGAGCTTGCGCGTGAGGAAATCGCGACGATCGGCGACGGTGCGGAACGACAGGTCGTCGTCGAGCCACGGCTGGAGACCGCGGATGTCGAACACGCTGGTGCGGCGCCGGCCCGTCTCGACGACGTAGGCGCGGCCGATCGAGTCGAAGCAGAAGCTGGTGATGTCCTTCACGAGCGGCTCGCCGGCCCAGAGCTCGACCTTGAGACCGGGCGCGACGCGGAGCCGGGATCGCGCGACGAGCGCATCCCCCGCGGGCGCGCCCTGGACGACGGTGATGGACGGATCGGCCCGGGCCCACACGACGACGGCGGCGGCGACGGCGGAGGCGATGGCGAGGACCTTCGGGGGCATGCCGCGAGCGTACCCGACCGGTGCGGTCCGTCACGTGCGGAGGCGCCCGCTGCCGTGGGTGCCTATCGCGGGCGCAGGGCCGTTCCGCGGTCGATCCGCCAGCGGAGCCGTGGACTCCCGATCTGCCACCGGTCCACCGGGATCGATCTCGGCCCGCTGAGGAAGTCCTGGACTCCTGCAGTCCGCTAGTTCCGTTCGCACGACGGAGCGCCGCGGACTTTGCTTGGACCGACGCCTTGCACCACTCTCGACCCATGCCGACCTCCGAGACAATACCTCCTGCCGAACGTATCGGCGCCTTGCTGAAGGGGCTCGGCATCACGGTCGGCGATCCAGAGCGTCGCGGGTTCGTGCTGCAGCCGGAGGCGACGGACCTGGTGACGGCGCGGGTGCTCAAGGACGGACGTGAGCTCAGGCTGGCCCCGGCGGCGGCGGCGGCGTGGAGGACGCTGGCTGCGGCAGCCGCGGTGGAAGGGGTGACCCTGCTTCTGATCTCGGGCTTCCGCAGCGTGGAGCACCAGCACCAGATCCTCGCGAAGAAGCTGGCCGCGGGACAAACGCTGGAAGAGATCCTCCGCGTGAACGCCGCTCCCGGCTACAGCGAGCACCACACCGGGCGCGCGGTGGATATCGGCACGCCGGGCTGCCCGCCGTTGGAGGAGGCTTTCGAGGACACCGCGGCGTTCGCGTGGCTGTCCCGCAACGCCGGCGCGGCGGGTTTCCGGATGACCTATCCGCGGGGCAATCCCCAAGGCGTCATCTACGAGCCGTGGCACTGGTTGTTCGTCGGGTGATCCGGTGTCACGGCACGGACGGCGAGACGACCCGGTAGTAGCGTTGCGGACCGGCTCCGGCCAAGGGCACCTCCACGACGCGTCCCGCTCCCCCGGCGGCGACCTGCTGGACCGTCGCCCACGCGCCGCCGACGAGCTCGTCGCGCACTTGCACGGCATAGCTGCGGCCTGTTTCGGTGACGAGGCGGAGCACCGGACCGGCTCCGGTGAAGGTCACGGCGACGGCCGGCGGAACCTCGCCGGAGACCACGGTGATGGTGACATCATCGCTCGCGCTCAGCGCGCTGTCGTCGGCCTTGAAGCGCAGCACGTA
>JANNAJ010000545.1:0-1885 GCA_031384285.1 Verrucomicrobiota bacterium | reverse complement strand
CGGCGCACCTCGTCCTCGGCGACAAGGGCAAGGTGGAGTTCGAGTTCCCGCCGCGCTGAGCCGACCTCATGGCCGTAGGTCGGGAGGGCAACCTGTGTCATTCCGCCGCGTTCCGTGTTCTCCTGTCGGGCATGTCGAAGGACTTCCTGCGTCTCCGCGGCGCGCGGCAGCACAACCTCAAGGACCTCTCGGTGGACATCCCGAGGGACCGCCTCGTGGTCATCACCGGCCCGAGCGGTTCCGGCAAGTCGTCGCTCGCCTTCGACACCATCTTCGCCGAAGGCCAGCGCAAGTACGTCGAATCGCTCTCCGCCTACGCCCGGCAGTACGTCGACCAGCTGCAGAAGCCGGATGTCGACCACATCGAGGGACTCTCCCCCGCCATCGCCATCGAGCAGCACGGCGGCGGCGCCAACCCGCGCTCGACCATCGCCACCACCACGGAGATCTACGACTATCTCCGGCTGCTCTACGCGAACCTCGGCCAGGCCCATGATCCGGAGACGGGCACGCCGATCACGCACCAGACCACGAGCGACATCGTGGACAAGGTGCTCCTCCTCCCGCCCAGGACGCGCCTGATGCTGCTCGCGCCGGTCGTCGAGGACCAACGCGGCGAGTTCCGCGATGTCCTGGAACGGCTCGCCCGCGAAGGCTTCGTCCGCGCCCGCGTCGACGGCGAGCTCGTCGAGCTCGTCGCCAACAAACCGCTGCGCCTCGATCCCAAGGCGTCCCACCGCATCGATGTCGTCGTCGACCGCATCGTCATCGCCGACGGTGTGCGGACGCGTCTCACCGATTCGGTGGAGACCGCGCTCAAGCGGGGCGAAGGACGCGTGCTCGTCCTCCACCAGTCGCCCGAGGAACCCGACCGCTCCCGTCCCGCCCGCGGCGGATTCACCAGCATGGCGGGACAGACCGACGCACCGCTTCCGGGCCCGGCCGCCTCGGCCGGATCCGGAACGGCGTGGACCGAGACGCTCCACTCGAACCGGATGTATTCGCCGGCGACCGGCAAGTCGTACGACACGCCGACGCCGCAACACTTCTCCTTCAACTCGCCGCGCGGCGCCTGCCCGGTCTGCCACGGGCTCGGCCAGAAACTGGTCTTTGATCCCGCCCTGGTCGTGCCCGACGAGACCAAGTCGCTCGACGACGGCGCCGTGCGGCCTTACCGCGGGCTCGGCGGCAAGAAGATGGCCGTCTACTACAAGGGCCTGATCAAGGGTGTGGCCAAGCACTACGAGGCCGCCATGGACGCCCCATGGCAAGGCCTGCCGGCGCATTTCAAGGCCAAGCTGCTCCACGGCACCGGCACGGACGAGATCGAGTTCTACTTCATGCACGCCGGCGCGCCGCGGAAGACCAAGAAGGTCTTCGAGGGCGTGCTGCCCAACCTGGTCCGGCTCTACAGCGAGAGCGAGAGTGAGTTCACCCGCAACCGGCTCAAGGCCTACATGAGCCCGCAACCGTGCGATGCCTGCGGCGGACGCCGCCTTAAGCCGGAGATGCTGGCCATCACGCTCGGCGGCCGCAGTGATCAGTCATCAGTGATCGGTGGTCGGTCCGGCACGGGTCCGCTGAAGACGTCTTCACCGGACGTTGGTCGTTCCCAGGCGAAGCCTCCCGGCCTTTCCATCGCTGATTTCTGCGCACTCTCCATCGGCGATGCGGACACGTTCCTCGGTTCGCTGCCGATGACGGACCTGCAGCGCCAGATCGGCGGCGAACTCGTCGCCGAGGTGCGCAAGCGGCTCGGGTTCATGCGCGAGGTGGGCCTGGGCTATCTATCGCTCGATCGCGAGAGCGGATCGTTGAGCGGCGGCGAGGCCCAGCGCATCCGCCTCGCCACGCAGATCGGCGGCGGATTGGTCGGCGTGCTGTA
>JANNAJ010000512.1:0-2443 GCA_031384285.1 Verrucomicrobiota bacterium | reverse complement strand
GGAGAAAGCCGCGAAGGTGGAGACGGTGACCAACGGGACGACCACGATCAGCTACGCTTCGTTCACCGATCCTCAGTTCGTCTCGAAGGATCCCCCGCCGGAGGAGACGCGCCACATGACCGTCGGGATGTTCCGCAGCGGACCGCTCTGGGGGAACTTCACCCTGATGACCAACGACAAGGACGGCGACGAGTTCCGCGAGGCCATGGCGTTGGTCAAATCGTTCCGCGGCACGACGCCGGCGAAGTGAAGTGAGATGAGGTCGAAGGTCTCCAGAGCGACGCCGGCAGACGAGGTCGACGAGACGCAGGCCATGCGCCTGGCGCTCCGCTTGGCCCGGCGCGCCTACGGGCAGACCTCGCCGAACCCGCTGGTCGGCGCGGTGCTCGTCCACGGTGGCCGGATCATCGGCCAAGGCTGGCATCATCGCGCCGGACAACCGCACGCCGAGGTCGAGGCGTTGCGCGATGCCGCTCGCCGCGGACGCTCGCCGCGCGGCGCCACGCTGTTCGTCACGCTGGAACCGTGCTCGACCTTCGGGCGCACGCCGCCTTGCACCGACGCCATCGTGGCCGCCGGCATCCGCAAAGTGGTCGTGGCCGCCACCGATCCGAACCCGCAGCACGCTGGCCGCGGCCTCGGGCTGCTGCGTGCCCAGGGCATCGAGGTGACCAGCGGCCTGCTCGCCGCGGAATCCGCGCGGATGAACGAACCGTTCGACCACTGGATCGTCCACCGCACGCCCTTCGTCACCGTGAAGGCCGCGATGACGCTCGACGGCAAGATCGCCACCGCGGACGGCCGGTCGAAGTGGATCACCGGTGAACGTTCCCGAGCCCACGGTCAAAGGCTCCGACGGGGTTCCGACGCCATCCTCGTCGGCATCGGGACCGTTCTCGCCGACGATCCGTCGCTGACGGTGCGGAGCGGTCCCGGATCCAAGGCCCAAGGTCCCGAGCTGCGTCGGCTCGTGCTCGATACGCGCGCCCGCACGCCGTTGACGGCGAAGCTCGTCACGGACGGGTCCGCCGGGTCGACCACGATCTTCGTCGGCCAGCGCGCCGCGAAGAAGCGCGTCGCCGCGCTCTCGGAGCGCGTCCGCGTGGTCGTCGCGCCGGAGAAGGACGGCCATATCGATCTCGGGTGGCTGCTGCCCGTGCTCGGCCTCGAAGGGGTGACGAGCCTGCTGGTCGAGGGCGGCGGCGAGGTCAACGCCGCCTTCCTGCTCGGCGGCTTCGCCCATCGCGTCGCCTTCTTCTACGCGCCGATGGTGCTCGGAGGAAGCGATGCGCTCCGCGGCGTCGCCGGCGAAGGCGCGAGGTCCTTGGCCGAGGCGCCGACGCTGGTCGCCACGGAATGGCGCCGATTCGGTCCCGACCTGTTCATGACCGCCCGTGTCGCATCGCCTCCGGCCACCGGACTCTGACCACTGCCAATTTCTGCCTCCTATGTTCACTGGAATCATCGAAGAGACGGGCACCATCGAAACGATCTCGCCGAGTGCGGAAGGAATCCGGTTGGTCGTCCGCGCCAAGGTCTGCGCCAAGGACGTCCGGCTCGGCGACAGCATCGCGGTCAACGGTTGTTGCCTCACCGTGGTCGCGGCCAAAGCGGCGAAAGGCGGTGGCAAGCGGCTGGAATTCGACCTGCTGCAGGAGACCTGGGACCGCACCAGCTTGTCGCGGGCGACGGTCGGGTCGGCGGTGAACCTGGAGCGGGCGTTGGCCGCGGGCGCGCGGTTGGGCGGACACTTCGTCACCGGGCACGTCGATGGCACGGGGAAGATCATCCGCTGGGAACGCAACGGCCAGGACCACGTGCTCGGCATCCAAGCGCCGGCCGCGATCCTCCGGCATGTGATCACCAAGGGCTCGATCGCGGTGGATGGCATCAGCCTGACCGTCGGGACGGTGACCCGCACCGGTTTCACCCTCTGGATCATCCCTCACACCTTCGCGGTCACCGCGCTGCGCGAGCGGAAGGTCGGCGATCCGGTGAACCTCGAAGGCGACCTGCTCGGCAAATACGTCGAGCAGTTCATGGCCCGACGTGCGCCGGCCCCGCCTCCGCCTTCCGCCGCACGCCGCAAGAAACGTTGATCGGGTCACGGTCGTTGTGGCGCCGCCGGAGAGCGCTCGGCAGGAAGCCGATTTCAAATCAGGAAAGCAGGAAACCGAGAGACGCCATTCCCCTTCCTGCTTTCCTGCTTTCCAGATTTGAAATCGGCTTCCTGCCGCACTCTGACGGGTGAGCGCGTCGGAATCACCCCTGCCCTGCCGAGCGCTCTCCGGCGGCGCCACAACGACCGTGACCCGCTCAACGCTTCTTGCGGCGTGCGGCGGAAGGCGGAGGCGGGGCCGGCGCACGTCGGGCCATGAACTGCTCGACGTATTTGCCGAGCAGGTCGCCTTCGAGGTTCACCGGATCGCCGACCTTCCGCTCG
>JANNAJ010000501.1:0-11654 GCA_031384285.1 Verrucomicrobiota bacterium | reverse complement strand
CATGCCCATGCGGTCCATCATCGAGAGGAACAGGTTCGCCATGGGCGTCTCCTTGGCGTAGCGGATGTGGCGTCCGGACGCGATCGATCCACCGCCGCGGCCGGCGAGCAGGATCGGCAGGTCGCTGTGGGCATGCTGGTTGCCGTCGGCGAGGCCGCTGCCGTAGACGATCATCGAGTTGTCCAAGAGCGTGCCTTCGCCTTCCTGGACGGACTTCAACTTGCCCAGGAAGTAGGCGAACTGATCCATATGGAAGCGGTTGATCTGGGCGATCTTCTTCTGCTTCTCCTCGTCGTTCTGGTGATGGGAAAGCTCGTGGTGCCCTTCGCGGACGCCGATCTGCAGATACTTCTCGTCGCTGCCGTCGTGCTTCATGACGAAGGTGGCCACTCGGGTCGAATCGGTCCGGAAGGCGAGGACCATGATGTCGAGCATCAGGCGGGAGTGGGCCTGGAAATCGACCCTGCCGTCGGCGTCGCGCGGGATGCCGGTCGGGCGCTGGGCGCCGGGGAGCTGCTGCTCGATCTTCTTCGCGGATTCGATGCGGCGCTCCAGGTCGCGGACTCCGGTGAGGTATTCGTCGAGCTTGCGCTGGTCGGTGCGGCCGAGCTTCGCGTTGAGCGTCTTGGCGTCCTCCATCACGTAGTCGAGGACGCTCTTCTGGTAGCGCACGCGGCGGGCCCGCTGCTCCTCGGTCTCCTTGAGGTCCGTGCCGCCGAACAACCGCTCGAAGGCCAGCGCCGGATCCACCTCGGGAGGCAGCGGTGCGGACGGCGTGCGCCAAGCGATGTTGTAGGAATACGCGCAGCTGTAGCCGGAATCGCAGTTGCCCGAGGTCTGGCCGCGGTCGCAGACGAGCTCGAGCGAGGAGAAACGGGTCCCCTTTCCGACGTGCTGGGCGGTGAACTGGTCCGCCGAGACGCCCGCGTGGATGTCGACACCGTTGGTCTTGCGGATGCGTGTCGAGGTGAGCCAAGTGGCCGATGCCCGGGCGTGGTCGCCGGCGCCGTCCTTGCCCGCCCGCCCGGCGTCCTGCGTGAGGCCGCTCAGGACGCTGAAATCCGAGCGGTGCTCCTTCAGCGGCTCCAAGATGTACGGGAGCTCGAAGTCCGCGCCGACCTGCTTCGGCGTCCAATCCGGCATGTTCGCGCCGTTGGGCACGTAGATGAACGCCATTCGTCGCGGCGCGGTGCCCGCGGCCACGGCCGCCGTGCTTCCGGTCGCCGCGATCAGCGGACTTACCGCGACCGACTCCAACAACGGCAGCGCCATGAGCGTGCCGAGACCTTTGAGGAACGTGCGCCGGGGGAGAGAGGTGTCCATGGTCGGAATCTTTTTGCTGAACCTGCGACGAAAGTACGTAGACGTCGCTTCATGGCAAGTTGGGGATCCATGAAATTTGGCCGGTTCCGCAACCGCCGGGGCCGGGCGGTGTTCGCCTTCGTCGTCCGGTCTGCTAGCTTGCCGCCGCCGCACACCATGTCGCGTCGATCCCATTTCTTCCTGCTGATGCTCGTGTGCTGCGGCTTGCTGTCCGCGAGCGCGGCGGCACCGGTCCCGTTGCGCTGGCATGCCGGGTCGAACCGGGTGGACGCCGCGATCCAAGGAGTGCCGTTGCCCAGGGTCCTCGGTCGCGTCGCCAGGGCGACGGGATGGAAGATCCTGATGGAACCGGGCACGGACCGCGTGGTCTCGGCCACCTTCACCAACCTGCCGGCGCGCGAGGCCTTGGGGCGGCTGCTCGGGCCGCTGAGCTTCGTGCTCGCCCCGCAGGCCAAGGGCCCGGCACGGCTCCTGATCTACCGGTCGTCCGCCGATGCCGCCACCGAAGCGGTCGCGCCGTCGGACGACGAGTACACGCTCGAGCCCGGCCCGATCCCCAACGAGCTCATCGTCCGCCTCAAGCCCGGCGCCAAGATCACGCCGGAAGAACTCGCGAAGAAGCTCGGCGCGAAGCTGGTGGGCCGCCTTGAGGAGCTGAACGCGTACCGCCTGCGCTTCGAGACGCCGGAGGCGGCCTTGGCCGCGAGAGAGCTGCTGAAGGCCCGCGACGACGTGGCCGGGGTGGAGAACAACATCCGTCTGCCGGCGCCCGACCGCGGCGAACCGGTGGCGAAGGCGACCACCGAGCCCGGGCTCAAGCCGCGGGTGGTCGGCGGCAAGGACCGCGTCATCGTAGGGCTCATCGACACCAAGGTCCAACCGCTCCCGGCGGCGTACGAGCAGTTCATCCTTTCGCGCAGTTCGGTCGTGGACCCGTCGGGCGCGGCCGATGCCGGTCCGACGCACGGGACGGTCATGGTCCAGAACATCCTCCAAGGCGTCGCGGTCGCCGACGATCCGGTCGCCGGCTCCCGCGTCCGCGTCGTCGCCGTGGATGTCTACGACCCGGCACCGGCCGGCCAAGAGCCGACGACCACCACCTGGAACGTCGCCCGCGGCCTCTATGCCGCGGCGGCGCAGGGCGCGACGGTCTTCAACCTGAGCCTCGGCGGCACCGATCCGAGCCCGATGCTCGACGACATCATCACTTCGCTGCACAACCAAGGCGCGATCATCCCGGCCGCCACCGGCAACATGGGCGGCACGGCCCTGACCTTTCCGGCGGCGAGCCCCGGCGCGCTCGGCGTCACGGCGGTGGACCGCAGCGGCCTGCCGGCGCCGTACGCGAACACCGGACCCCAGGCCCAGTTGGCCGGCCCGGGCACGATGTATTTCCAGTACGGCGGGCAGACGTGGGTGGCCCAAGGAACCTCCAGCGCGACGGCCTGGGTCTCCGGCGTCGCCGCCGGAGCGATGTCCGCCAGCGGCAAGACGGCCTCCCAGATCGAGCCCATGCTGCGCACCGAGCTGCCGTTCCGCCGCGGGACGCCATGAGCGCTGCACCGTCCGGAGTTGAAGGTCCAGAAGCCAAGAACGATGGATGGGATGGAGGGGTGCTGGTAGGTGTAAAGTGGCAGAGCCCTTCCGGCGGGGCCCGTTTGGCGCCGGGAAGGAGATCAACCGAAGTGAGCGAACCCATATTGGTCTATGAAATCGACTATCGGTAGCCGTCCGTTGATTCTTCTGACGGCCACGTTGATTGTTGTCATCGGAGTGGTCCTGCTGGCGCGGTTGCGACCAGAGCATCCAAAAAGCGGGGCAGAAGCAACGTCATCTCTGATTGAAAGCAGTGGACCGGCTTGGACGAACCGGGACGAGCCTGGACCCGCAGCAGGCGACAATGCGAAGGCTGAAGCGGCGCGGAAGCAGGGAGAGGTGGAGCGCATCGCAGCTCGGATCGCGTCGAAAAAATGGCTGATCCCAGAGTTGTCGGACGTCGCCGGGATATCTCCAGACCAGGAAGGGCAGTTCTTGAAGCTGCTGTTGGATGAGAAGGTGTTAACCAACAAGGTGGCGTACCTCTCGATCATCGGAAGCATCGGTGGAGACCAATCGGCGAGCATCTTGATCGGGATGATTGTCGACGATTACAACGGGCTTCTTTTCAGCAGAGCTGAACAAAATGTCATGGGCAGGGCGATCATTACTTTGGGGTGCATCTCTGTGCGGTCGAGATCAGCTGCCGATTTCCTAGAGAAGGCATCCCACGAAGAGTTCTGGGTTGAGAACCGAAAATGGAAGCCAGCGGACTATCAGACCTCTTTCGACCATAGAACGGATTTGGTACTGGCTGGGGATTGCCTCAAGGCGATGGCCATCGGAGGGAATGAGCTGGTTGAAAAAAGGATCGCTACTATAAAAGATTCAGATTTGGCCTTCCAGCAGAAATGGTCTGGCACCGTGGTTGAAGCAGCCTTCCATCTAGATATGGCGAAGCAGGTTCCATCGATTCCGGTCAGCCTCGTCCATCCGGAGAAAACGATGGAGAAGTTCGTCCGGTGGGTTGCTTCGGAGCGAGGAAAAGAGATGAATGAGTGGTATGGAGCGGTGAATAAAATTGAAAAGTCAGATGAAAAAAAGCGGATTTTGCTGGTCCTTTCTTGTATCAATTTACATCTCCGGCACAACCGGTCCCCCTTGTGCGTCGCGATGCCTTCCGCAAAGCACTTGAGACAAGGGAGAAGTTGAGGAATGGGATCGTGGAGCAAGCGCCCGAGTCGGAACGGAAGGAGCCGGGTGACCCGAACGCGATCCTCCGGTCGGAGGCGTTCTCGAAGATGAGTTCCGGCAGGCAAAAGCTCACCGTAAGATCACTGGTACTGAGTACAAAGACCAGGGAATTCAGCGCGCGGGTAGGGGAGATGAAACCCGAAGACGTCGTTGAGGAGGTGGCCAGATTTCAGGAGTTCGAGAGACAAGAACAGATAGAGATCTGGCGTCTCTCCAGGGCGCTGGATGCGGAAGAGCTGGCAGAGGAACGAGCAGAGCAAAAGCGGGTGGAAGCGCGCCTTCAGATGAGCATCGCCAAGGGGAGGTACGGAACGAACGCCGTTGTGCTGAGTGATGAAGAGAAAGCTCGGATCGAAGAAGAGAAGGCTCGAAGTGCGATAGGAAAGATTTTTTGAGAAGGCGCCCGCCGACATCCAGGCCCTGCAGCGGTGTCGATGCGTTCTGCGTGATCAGCGGAGGATGATGGGCTGGAGGCGGATCAGCGGTCCGGTTCGCAAAGATGCGTGAGCGTCACGCGCGGCGCTTACGGGTCGAGGGTTCGGCGAGCAGGAGAACTGAGCCGGAACGATGCAGTAGAGGTCTGGGTGGAACAGGCCACCGGCCTGTTGTGGCGGGCGACTCGCCCGCCGCTGCGGGAGCGCCGGGAATGCAACTTTTGGTGAGCGCGCTGCCGGTGCCGAAACTCGGTGGCAAGTTGCCGCCGAGAACGGCCAAGTTGGCCGTGCCACCCGGATCCAATCGCATGGTTCCGGCTGAGAACAATCGGGGCAAAAGAGAGAGCTGGCGCGTGGGATCCGGTGCCATCTTCGGGATGCGGTTCCGCGCCGGAAACGATCCCGACGCCTTACGGTCCGGGTTCCCATCCTCCGGGTCCCCAGATTTTAGGTCCCCCGTTTGCGGTCCCGAGGCTTGCACCGTGCAGGAGCCCTTCGCACGCTGAGCCGCGTCCATGCTGTCCGAACCCGCGAAACCGTTGTCCGCCGCCACGCGCCTATGCGCGGTGTTCGGCGCGCCGATCCGGCACTCCGCTTCGCCGGCGATGCACAACGCGGCGATGGCCCGTCTCGGGCTCGACTGGTGCTACGTCGGTTGCGAGGTCGCACCGGAACGGCTGCGAGAAGCCGTCGAGGGCGCGCGGCACATGGGCTTCGCCGGCCTCAACCTCACCGTGCCGCACAAGCTGCTCGCCGTCCCGCTCATGGACGAGCTGGACGCTTCAGCGATTGCTTGGGGCGCGGTGAACACCGTCGTGTTCGAAGCGGAGGACGCCGAAGGGCTGTGGCAGCCGGTCGGCCGTCTGCGCGAGATCCGGGGGCCGGTCCGTGCCAAGGGCCACAACACCGATGCGGACGCCATCATCCGCGCGCTGAACGAGGACCTCGCCATCCAGCCGCGTTCCGCCCGCGTGCTGCTGCTCGGCGCCGGCGGGGCAGGGCGGGCCGCCGCGCTGCGATTGGCGGATGAAGGCGCGAGCGAGCTGTGGCTGGTGAACCGAACGGAGTCGAAAGCCGAGGAACTGGCCGCGGAGATCGGCGACCGTTTTCCGGCGGTCGACGTCCGCGCGGGTTATCCGCCCGAGGACACCGACATCGAGATCGTGCTCAACGCCACCTCGCTCGGGCTGAAGCCCGGCGATCCGCTGCCGCTGGACACCGATCGTTTTCCTCTCACCCGGGCCGACGGCGTGTACGACATGGTCTATCGCCCGGCCGAGACGCCCTTGCTCCGCTCCGCCAAAGCCGCGGGATGCCGCACCGCGAACGGCCTCGGCATGCTCCTCTACCAAGGCGCCGCGGCACTGGAGCTGTGGACCGGCCAGCCGGCGCCGATCGAGGTGATGCGCGAGGCGTTGGGGCGTGAGATCTACGGGGACCGACGATGAGCGACACGACGTATCTGGGCATGCCGCTGGAGTTCTGGTCCGCCGGGCCGTTCGGCATCCCGTTCCATCTCTGGTCCGTCTTCGTCGGGTTGGTCGGCCTGATCGTGGGCAGCTTCCTCAACGTGGTGATCCACCGGATGCCGCTCGACCAGAGCGTGGTCTCGCCGCCGTCGCATTGTCCCAAGTGCGATTACCAGATCCCGCTGCGGCACAACATGCCGGTGCTCTCGTGGCTCATCCTGCGGGGCAAGTGCGCCAACTGCGGCGCCCCGATCTCGCCGCGCTACATCGCGGTCGAGCTCTTCACCGGGCTGGTGTTCCTGGCCACGTGGCTGACGTTCGGACGTTCCGAGCCGCTGATGGCGGGCGCGCTGTGCCTGCTCTTCGCGGGCTTCATCGCGGCGACCTTCATCGACGTCGAGCACCTGATCATCCCGGACGAGATCACCATCGGCGGCATCGTCGTGGGCCTGCTGCTCTCCGCCGCGGCCCCGGCGTTGCAGGGCGCGGTGAACGTCCCCGCCGCGATGAAGAGCAGCGCGCTGGGCATCTTCGTCGGCGGAGGCGTGGTGTACGCGGTGCTGAGGCTCGGGAAGCTGATGTTCGGCCGGCAGAAGGTGGAGCTGGAGCCGGATTCGGTGGTCGTGTTCCACGAGGCCGGAGTGGTCCTGCCCTCGGAGACGGTGCCGTACGAGGAGCTGTTCTACCGCCGGTCGGACGCCGTGACCTTCCAGGCGAAGCGGCTCGAACTGTCCGACCGTTGCTTCGTGGACCAGCCCGTGCGGCTGGAGCTCCGCCGCGAACCGCCGGTGCTGCGCGTGGGCGGCGAGACCTTCGAGGCGGAGCACGAGCCGTGGATGTCGGCCGTGGTCGACCGGATCGTGTTGCCGCGCGAAGCGATGGGCTTCGGCGACGTGAAGTTCATGGCGGCGATCGGCGCGTTCCTCGGTTGGCCGGCGACGGTCTTCGCGCTGATGGCCAGCTCCGTCCTCGGCGCGATCGTCGCCTTGGCGCTCATCGCGACGGGCCGGCAGAACTGGTCCGGCCGCCTCGGCTTCGGACCTTATCTGGCCGCGGCGGCGATGATCTGGGTCTTCGGCGGCCAGACTTTCGTCCGGCACTGGCTCGGCTACTGAGCCGGGCAGGTCGTCACTGGACCCGCACCCGGATGAACTGGCTCTGCCCGGTCAGGTCGACCGCGCGGACGACCGGTCCGCCGATGCCCGAAGCCGCGACGCTCGAAACCGGGGTCCAGGTCCCGGACGCCGCTTCGTTCCGTGCCTCGACGACGTATGCGACCCCCGCGGCCGCGGGGAAGGCCACCTGCAACTTCCCGTCCGCGCCGAGGGTCGCCGTCACGCTGGGAGCGGTCGCCGGAGCATCGATGGTCCAGTTGGAGGCGGTGTTGCCGTAGGCCGCCGTGTCCAGGCGCTCCAGGGCGACGCCGGTGCCGTCAGCGGCGACCGGCCACGGAGAGGACGGCAGATAATCGATCTTCTCGACCAAGATATACGGCACGTAGCCGGCGTCCGGATGTGGCGGCTCCTGCGGGGGATCCGGCTTGAAGAGCTGGAGCGAATCGCCCGCGTTGTCGAGGACGTTGGTGTAGGGGCCGAAGACCTGGACATCGGCCGGGACCGCGTGGCGCGCGCGGAAGACTGCCGGGTCGATCGGCACGACGATGGCCTTGGCTCCGGCGGCGAGCTGCAAGCCGGACGGGAAATCGAAGTCGATCGCCTTGCGGAGGCGCCACGTGTTGGTCGGATGGAGCGGGTCCGAGAGCGGGACGTTCGTGGCGGAGATGTTGAGCACCTCGACGAACTCGTCGGCGTTCGTCAGCGGATGATACATGATCCGGCTGAAGACGATCGGCCCGACCTTGGGCAGCGCGTTCGACGCACCGGTGCCGAGACGGAACTCGGAGAGGAACTGCGGAGCGAACGTCGCGTCGACCGCCGACCCGAAGGTCGGGCGCGACATCGCCACCAGAGGGCCGCTGAAATCGGGGAACCGACCGAAGCTCCCGCCGTTCTCCGCCGAATCGAAGCTCACGGAATCCACCCAGTAGCGGACCACGCCGGCCGCATCGGCCTTCACCAGCACGGCTTCGTCGCCTTGCGCGGAGTTGAAGGTGAACTCCGGGGTGTTCCCGGTGCCGAAGGAGTTGAACCCGGCGGGGCTGCCGGTGCCGCGCAGCTCGTAGAACACCTTGAACGTGCGCGGCGGGATCACCGTGCCGGCCGGGACGCGGTATTTCTTCGGGTCGGCCCGGTTGTTGGACAGGTACCAGCCGCCGATGTCGACGTTGGTGGAGGTCGTGTTGAAGAGCTCGATAGCGTCCTCCAGCGGGGGATCGGTGTGGGTGAGCACCTCGTTGATGACGACGGGGCGCCACGGCCCGATCCCGGCGATACCGGGAGATCCGCCGTACTCGGTGCTGCTGCGCCAGTTCGCCGGGTCGTCGAGGTCGCCTGCCGGATCGATGCATTCGAGCGAGCTGCCGAGGCCGTTGGCGCGGGAGGGCCAGGCGCCCTTGGTGTCGTAAGTGAACTCCAGGAGCAGCTTGCCGCCGGCATCGACGAGGGAGAGGGTGTCGCCGTTGTCGCTGAGCTTCCCGTCGAACGATCCCGCGAGGCGCGAGCCGATGTCGCCGTGGCGCTCGGCGAACTTGGTCTTGCTGTTGCAGACCACGATCCGTCCGCCGGACGCGACCACCGTGCCGGCCTTGAACGGATAGACCACGCCGTTGGTGAACCGGGCCCCGCTCAGGTCGAACGGCGTCGGGCCGAGGTTCACGAGCTCGACGAACTCGTATTCGGAACCTCCGACCGGGTTGTAGTCGACCTCGCTGACGGAGATCTGCGGGGCCGCCCAGAGCGGCGGGACGGCGAGCGCGATCAGCGCGAAGAAGGTCAGGAAAGGCTTCATGGACGGAGGGAACGTGGCCGAAGGGGACGGTTACGAAAGTGAAACTTTCCACGCCGAGGCGGACGTGCCGGCGTGTCCGGAGCTGGCCGGTCACGGCCCGACCTGTCGGCGGGCCCGTGGATCGCGCCGCTACAGCCGGGTGAGCTTGCCGTCGCGGCCGACCCGGTAGGCCACGCCCCGCCATACGACCCGGTCGCCGAAGAACGCGGCCGCCCAGATGGCCAGGCCGAGTAGGTCCTTCAGGAAGACCGCGCCGACCCGGGATCCGGTGGCCGGGATCCCGATCCGCGCCTGGAGCACCACCGCCGTGGCCGCGCGGACGGCGAAGCCGGCCGCGAAGACCCACGGCCCCCATGGCCTCCCGAGCGCGATGGCGAAGGCAGAGACCCAGACCGTCTGGTCGCTGAGGATGCTCGCGGCGAACGGCACCGGCTGGCACACGCGGATCGTCCGCGCCCAGCGCAGCTGATGCGCCCAGACCTTGTGCCATCCCATCGGCGCGTCCCAGCATTCCACCACGATCGGACAGAGCTCGATGCGATATCCCAGCCGAGCGATCCGGTTTCCCAGCTGGTAGTCGTCCGCGAGGTGGTCCGCCAACCCGCGGAGACCGCCGATGTCCACGAGCCGTGCCTTGGGCACCGCCATCGCTGCGCCGAGGGCGAAATCCTGCGCCTTGAGCGTCCGCGACTGGAGCACCTGGCTCCAGAAATCGGCGTTGATGGCGACGGCTTCCCAACGCATCGCCGCCGTCGTCGGGTTCGCCAGCCGGTAGAAGCAGTTCACCAAGCCGACCTGAGGGTCCTGCAGCGGCGCCAAGATCTGCGCGAGCAGGTCCGCGGGCACCTTGACGTCGGCGTCGCTGATGACGACCAGGTCGTGCGCGATGAGGTTCTCGAGATGGGCGAGCTTGGAGACCTTGGCGTTCGCGCCGACCAGATGGGGCACGACCTCGAGGCGCACGTCGGCCGATGGCCATTCCGCGGCCAGCTCGCGCACGATCGCGCAGACCGGGTCGGACGCATCCTGGACGGCGAAGAGCAGCTGGACCGGGCCGGCATGGTCCTGGGTGAACCAGCTGCGAAGGCAATCGCGCGTGTGCGCGTCGCAGCCCTTGAGCGATTTGAGCAGCGTCACTCCCGGCGCCGGCACGGCCGGCGGCACCCGCCGATGGAGAGGGAAGCGCAGCGCGGCGACGAACTGCCATCCGCCGATGAAGACGGTGAGCAGCGCGAAGCCTCCGAGGACCCAACAGAGCGACACGGGCGGATCGTCACCGGTCGGACCGCTCCGGGGCAAGCGGGGCAAGCAGGCGGATGCGGGAAGTCTTCCCGCTTTCCCGGGCATCCGCCGCTGTCGTCACGCCGTCCTCCAAGGCCTAGAACTCGGTGCCCAGCTTGAGCCGGACCTCGACGCGCTCGCGGTCGTCGAGATGCAGGCCGCCGGTGCCGGTCTTGTCCGGCCATCCCCAGATCTGCGGCAGCACCGCGAGCGTGGCGAAGAATTTCTCGCCGGAATAGTGCAGCGTCGGGCCGGCGGAGAAGGTGACGAACTTGCTGTCGCCCAGGTCGGCGTCCCCGAACTTGGTGTCGAGCCGGGTCTCCGCGCCGATCCACCAGTGTTGGGCGAACTTCCAGGAAAGACCGGCGGTCCATTCCATGCCGAGATCGGTCTCCCAATCGTGGCCCGGCTCCTTCTCGAACTCGGGCTCGATCGTGTAGTTGAACACGGTGATCAGGCGGTTCTCGAAGAAGTTCTTCTGCAGGATCAGCTTCATCTCCAGCTCGATCTCGTCCTCCCTGTCGCCGCTCACGCGACCGCTGCTCCGGTAGCCGGGCTCGAAGTAGAGCGCGAGGCCGAAGGAATCCTTGAACGGGTTCAGCAACTGGTACTTGAACTCGAGGGTCCCGCCGGTCACCGACAAACGGTTGCGGTCGTCGAACGTCTTGGAGCTGCCGACGGAGTCCTTGGCGAGCAGGTAGTCGCTGAGGACATAGGCGGCGACCTGGAATCGGTCGGTCACGCCGTATTCGAGCTCGGTGGCGAGGTCGAGTCCGAGGTAGCGGCCGGATTCCTTGCCGATGCGGGCGGTGCTCCACTGGACGACCTCCCATTCTCCTTTGGCCTCGGTCTGCGCGCCGCGCAGGTAGCCGAAGGGTTCATCGTGGGCGAGGAGCGTCGAGGTGGTGGCGAAGGCGAGCGCGAGGCCGCCGACGAAGCGTTTGATTTCCATGCGGCGGCGACGATGCCCGACCCGCTGGAGTCCTGCTAACGACGCGTTGTCATTTCTTGGCGACGCGTTGCGCCGCCGGCGCCCGCGTCATCTCGCGCCCTGCGCGACCCATCTCTTCACGAGATCGAGCTGCTTCGGCGGCAACTTGTGCTTCTCCGGCAGCGGCAGGTCCTCGTCGAGTCCGGCGACGATGGTGACGAGCGGCGACTTCGCAGGATCGCCCGGCGTCACCGCCTTGCCATAGGTCTTGCCGCCCTTGGCCACGGATTCTGCCGAACCGACGCTGAAGCCGCCTTTCGCGTCCGCGCCCGAATGGCAGGCGGCGCACGACGCCGCCAAGAGCGGCCCGATATCGACGGCGAAGGTGACCGGCTTCACGACATCCGCGATCGGGCCGTCGGGCCAGACGGCACCTTGGTCGATCCAGGCGCGCAGGACGCCGATCTGCGCGTCGGTGAGCTTCTCCGACTGGCCCGGCTTGTCGCTCGGCGGCGGCAT
>JANNAJ010000434.1:0-9767 GCA_031384285.1 Verrucomicrobiota bacterium | reverse complement strand
CCGGCTGGGTCGTGCCGCTCGGCACGCAGACGCTGCTCTCGATGGTCCGCCCGGAGCCGATCAGCGGATGGCCGACGCTCTGGCACCTGGTCCTCGGCGCGGCTCTGAACGGCGCGATGTGCCCGCTCTGCTTCGTGCTGTTCGGCCGTCTGCGCGATGCGTTCGAATACCGGCCGGTCGTGGAATCCAGTTTCCGGCCGGACCGCGAGATCAAGCGAGGAAGGTCATGAAGGTCCTCGCCGTGACATCGTTTCCGGGCGGGGCGCCGGCCCGGCCATGTTTGAACGGCCCCGGTCTCCCGCTGTCCATCCGCGCGTCCCGCGCGCATCCCGGCGGACAGATCCCATCGTCCGCCATCCGTTCCTGACGTGCTCGTCTTCGACCAGCTCAACAAAGGAGACCGCAACCTGCGCATCGTCGCATGGGTCATGCTGGCCGGGTTGCTCGTGCTCGCGGCGCAGCTCTGGCGGCTCCAGGTCTTCTCGGCGGACCGCTACCGCGCGACACAGCTGACCCAGAGCTTCAAGACGGTCCGCATGCCGGCGCTGCGCGGCAAGATCCTCGATCGCCACCGGAACGAGCTGGTCGGGAACGCGCCGCGGTTCCGGCTCGACCTCTACCTCCACGAGCTGCGGCCGCAGTTCAAGGCGGAGTACCAGAGGATCAAGCAGCAGGTCTTGGCCGCCAAGCGGGGGGCGGCGGGAGGCGAGGCGGCGCCGGAGGAGAACTTCTTCGCGCACCTCCTCTCGAAGTTCCGCAAGCACAAGAGCGCCGCGCGGTTCACCAGCGACGAGGTCGCGGCGATGGAACGGCGCGCGCGCTTCCTTGTCGTCAGCAACACCGTCGCCGCGGTCGGCGCCCGCATGGGCCTTTCGCTGCCGCTGAACGAGGAGGCGCTCCAGAGGCACTACCTCCAGCGCCGGTTCCTCCCGCTCTCGGTGCTGCCCAACTGCACGCCGGCGCAGGTCGCGTTCGTCACCGAGCAGGGCTGGAGCATCCCGGGCGTCGCGTTGGAACAGGTCGCCGTCCGCAATTATCCGCACGGCCCCCTGGGCGTGCATCTCCTCGGTCATCTGAGGCGCGACGACGGCGAGGGCGAGGACGAAGGCTCGTTCGACTACCGGTTGCCCGACTACGTCGGCGGCATCGGCCTCGAGCAATCGTTCGACCGCGAGCTCCGCGGCGTGCCCGGCGCGAAGAGCATCCTCGTCAACAGCGCCGGATATCGCGCGCGCCAAGCCGAGGAGGTCCTCACGCCCGCGCAGCCCGGCCAGAACCTCGTGACCACGCTGGATCGCGACCTCCAGAAAGAGGCGGAGAAGGCGCTGAACTCCGTGAAGGCCGGCGACGAACGTGGCGCGGTCGTGGTGATGGACCCACGCAACGGCGACGTGCTCGCGATGGCCTCGGCCCCGGCGTTCAACCCGGTCGAGTTCATCGACGGCGTCACATCCGCCCGCTGGACCAACTTCTTCATGGCCGAACCGTGGCGCCCGATGTTCAACCGTGCCACCTACGGCGAATACGCGCCGGGCTCGATCTTCAAGATCATCAACGCGCTCGCGCTGCTCGAGAACGGGCTGGACCCCGCCGGACTGTTCACGGTGGGCGCTGATCCGGCCCGGCCCGGCCGCAGCGCCTATCACCTCGGTCGGCGCAAGATCGAGGACACCGCGCCGCCCGGCGACTACGATTTCCGCCGCGCCTTCATCCGGTCGAGCAACAGCTACTTCATCGACCACGGGCTCAAGCTCGGCTGGGAGAAGCTCCTCGCCATGGGGCATCATTTCGGCCTCGGCGAGCACACCGGAATCCGCATCGGCGAGGAGGCGGACGGCGATTTCCCCACCTTCTCCGCGGTGCAATCGGGCCGGTGGAAGCAAGGAAGCGGCCAAGGAATCTTGGCCGATGTCAGCATCGGTCAGCAGATCACGGTCACCCCGGTCCAGATGGCCGTCATGCTCTCCACGGTGGCGAACGGCGGCAAGGTCTTCTGGCCGCGGGTCGTGGACCGGCTCGAACCTGCCGACGTCCTCTCCGAGGAGCCGACCGTCAACGTGAAGCCCGGTCAACTGCGCGACCGCATCGAGCTGCCGCAGCGCGTGTGGGACCTCGTCCGTGCCGCGATGCGCGACGACGTGCTCGACGACGAGGGCTCCGGCAAGGCGTCCCGGTTGAAGGACTTCGCGGTGTGCGGCAAGACGGGCACGGCGGAGATCAAGGGCAACGGACGCAAGGACAAGGTGACCTGGTTTGCCAGCTTCGCGCCGTACGAGGCGCCGCGCTACGTCGTCGTCGTGATGGTCGAGAGCGGCGGATCCGGCGGCGGCACCTGCGCGCCGGTGGCCAAGCAGATCTACCAGTACCTGCAAGGGCGCGAGCAGGGGACGGTGAAAGGGCTGGCCAGGAACTGATATGTTCTCCCCCTCCCTCAACCGCCGCGAACCGCGCATCGAATGGGCGATGTGGGGCGCCGTCCTCGGGCTGATGCTCATCGGCACGGCGTTCATCTTCTCGGCGACCGGCGATTCGGACGCGGCGGCCAACCTGCCGTGGTGGCGCTACCGGGCGTTCGGACATGTGCTGGCTTCCGTTGCCGGCATCGCGGTGGTCTTCGGCCTGTGCCTCGTGGAGTACGGTCGGTTGGCGCGCTGGTCGCTCGTGGCCTACTGGGCGAGCATCGTGCTGCTCGTCTGCGTCTTCTTCTTCGGCGCGTCGCGCAACGGCGCGAAGCGGTGGCTCGACCTTGGGCCGGTGCAGTTCCAGCCGAGCGAGTTCGCCAAGCTCGCGTTCCTCTTCGCCATGGCGAACTTCCTCTCCCGTCCGGCCGACGAGCTCCGGTTGCCGGGCAACTTCCTCAAGGCGCTCGGGATGGCGCTGCTGCCGTTCGGTATCATCCTCAAGGAGCCGGACCTCGGCTCCGCCCTGGTGTTCATGCCTTCGACGCTGGTGATGATGTTCGTCGCCGGCGTGCCGCGGGCGATGCTCGGCAAGTTCATCGGCGGCGGGGCGCTGTTGGCGGCGCTGGTCCTGGTGGACGTGCTCTTCGCGCCTCCCGGCTGGAAATTCGTGAAGCTCGAGGGCTACCAGAGCCGTCGGCTCCAGGTGTACTTCGGCCTCGATTTCACCCCGCGCGGCGCCACGCCGGAGCAGGCGCGGCAGGCCCGGATGCTCCAGCGCGACACCGCCATGAACGTCGACCAGGCGCTGATCTCCATCGGCTCCGGCGGCCTCGTTGGCAAAGGCTGGCGCGAAGGCACGCAGCACTCGCTCGGCTTCCTGCCGCGGCTGGGGGCGCACAACGATTTCATCTTCTCCGTGATCGCCGAGGAAAAGGGTTTCCTCGGCAGCATGACGGTCCTCGCCCTCTACGGCGTGGTGCTCTTCAAGGGCATCAGGACCGCCGGCCAAGCCCGCGACCGGCTCGGCCGCATCCTCGCGACCGGAGTCGTGACGCTGCTGTCCACGCACATCTTCGTGAACATCGGCATGAACATCCGGTTGGTGCCGGTGACGGGCATCCCGCTGCCCCTGCTCAGCGCAGGAGGAACCTCAGTGCTCTGCTCCCTGGTCGCCATCGGCATCCTCCAGAACATCCATCTCTACCGGCGTCATCACTGACGCGACTTCTCCCATCCCATGAGTCAACAGACATTCAAGAAAGGCCGCGGCCCGATGCGCTTCAAACCGACGCGCGGGCTCGGCACGCCCCAGCCCAACCGCGGGGCCGCCACCGCCCGCGCCGGCGCCATCGGCGACAAGACCGCCGAGGACCCCCTCTTCGACCGCCGCCGCCACGAGTCCGAGATCCGCCGCGCCGAGAACCTCGCCGCCGGCCTGCCCGAGGACGCCGCCGACGCGCCCGACGAGACGCAGCGCAGCAAGACCGGACGCGACCAGCGCTTCCGGCGTCCCGACCTCTCCAAGTCGCCCGAGATCACCGAGGCGGACGAGGCCTCCGAATCCGCCCCCGGCACGCCCAAGGAACGCGAGCCGCGGACCCTGATGGAGAAGGCCAGGGCGGCGGTGAAGCACGTCGTCAAGAAGGTCAAGCAGCTCATCAAGCCGGAGCCGAAGCAGAACCTGGAGGTCATCATCAACACCGAGCCGCTCGAGACGCGCGTCGCCGTGCTCATCGAGAACAAACTCGAGGATTTCACCGTCGAGCGGACCAACACCGAGCGCCTCGTCGGCAGCATCTACAAGGGCAAGGTCAGGAACCTTGAGGACGGCCTCAAGGCGGCCTTCGTCAACATCGGCTTCGAGAAGAACGCCTTCCTCCACTATTGGGACATCATCCCCAACAGCTTCGACTCCAGCGTCGAGGTCGTGGAGCGCGACGGCGGCAAGGGCAAGAAGCGCGACGCCAAGCCCAAGATCACCCAGAAGGACGTGCCTAAGCTCTACCCGGTCGGCTCCGAGATCATCGTCCAGGTGACCAAGGGCCCAATCGGCACCAAGGGCCCTCGCGTCACCACCAACCTCTCGCTCCCCGGCCGCTACCTCGTGCTCCTGCCGAACTCCGACCAATCCGGCGTCAGCCGGAAGATCGAGGACACCGAGGAGCGCCAGCGCCTCAAGAAGATCGTCCGCGAGCTCACCCTGCCCGAGGGCATGGGCGTGATCGTCCGCACCGCCGGCGAAGGCAAGCTCAAGCGCTACTTCATCCGCGACGTGGCGATGCTGCTCGAGGAATGGAAGCAGATCCAGGAGCGCATCAAGACCCAGCCGCTCGCGAGCTGCGTCTTCCAGGAGCCCGACCTCATCGAGCGCACCGTGCGCGACTTCCTCACCGAGGACGTCACCCGCATCGTCGTGGACGACCCGAAGAAGTTCGAGGCCATCCGCGACAGCATCGCCAAGATCAGCGCTCGCTCGTCGAAGAAGGTCCACTTCTACAACGAGGCCCAGCCGCTCTTCGACCGCTACAACGTCAGCAAGCAGCTCGAGGCCGCCTTCGGCCGCCAGGTCACGCTCAAGAGCGGCGGCTACCTCATCATCGACGAGACCGAGGCGCTCGTGGCGATCGACGTCAACACCGGCAAGCACAAGGGCACGAAGGACCACGACCTCAACCTGCTCAAGGTGAACCTCGAAGCCGCCGACGAGATCGCCCGCCAGCTCCGCCTCCGCAACATGGGCGGCATCATCGTGCTCGACTTCATCGACATGAAGTCGCGCAAGGACCAGCAGAACCTCTACCAGCGCATGAAGGAGAACCTGAAGCGCGACAAGGCCAAGACCCACGTCCTGCCGCTCTCCCAGCTCGGCCTCATGGAGATGACGCGCCAGCGCCACACCGAGTCGATCGCCGCGGCGATGTACGTGGATTGCCCGCACTGCAAGGGCCGCGGCGTGGTGAAGAGCCCGGAGAGCATGAGCGTGGAGATCCAGCGCAAGCTCACCAGCATCATGAAGGCCCGTGTGCGCAGCGAGGACGACTTCCAGCTGCGCGTGCACTGCAACCAGGAGGTGCTCGACCGTCTGCGGACCCAGGATGAGAAGCTGCTCATCGAGCTCGAGAAAAAGTTCTTCGCGAAGCTCAGCTTCCGGCCCGAGCCGTCCTACGGCAACGAGCAGTGGGCGATCTTCAACGCCATGAACAACCAGGAACTGGCCAAGAACCAGAACTGAAGAGTTCGCTCGCGACCCAGCCGCGCCCGCCAAGGGCGCGGCTTTTTTGTTCCGTCACGGAGGATGCCTCGGCGGATCGGACGGCGACGCGCCCCGTGCGCCGACCTGCAGGCGTGAAGATCCACGGGAACGATGTCTTTGCTCCCGAACTCCGCGGCCCCGTGCGAGGATCTCCGCCTGCCGCGACGGTGGGACGCCGTCTTCCCGCCCGTCGCGCCCGTCGCGCCGGAGGCCTGGATCGGCTTTCGCAGAGCAGACCCGCCAAGATCGGAGCTCTCGGCGCGCGTTCCGTCCGAGGTCTCAGTCGAGGCGCACGAGCGCCGTCGCGGCGGATGACGGGTCGGCTCGTTCCTCCAGCGAGGCCACGATGTCCGCGGCACGTCGCACCGCTTTTCCTTTGAAGACCTCGCGTCCGTTCGCGCGGACCACGACCGGGCGGTCGAGGTCGAGCAACCGGTCGGAGAGCCGCAGGACCATCCCCGACGGCACCTCGCCTTCGAGCGTGATCGTGTGGTCGTCGACACTGGCGACGGTCTTCTGGCGGTCCTTGACCGGGATCTCGCCGGGGATCTGCAGCCAGTAGAAACGGTGGTGGAAGACGTCGTCCTGCTGCCACACCACTTTCTTCGGCCACGGGTCGCGGCGGAACTTCGCCATCCACGGCAACGCCTCGGCGTCCTGCTTCTTCATCCAGTGGCCGAGGCCCGGATAGATCCGCGCGAAGTGGACGTACCCGCCCGGATCCGCCTGCGCCAAGCCGTCCAGATCCGCCGCGCGGCTCGCGGCGATCTTGTTGCGGTTGTAGGCCGCGTCGTCGCCGCCCATGAAGAGCGCGAACGGAAGGTCGCGCAGGCCGAGCAGCGAGGCCTCGTTGGGGTGCCCCGCCATCATCGCCGCGGCGGCGAAGCGGTCCGCCATGCGCGGAGCGAGCTGCCAGACGCCGTCCCCGCCGGCCGAATAGCCCATGAGATAGACCTTGTCCGGATCGACGCCCGCCAAGGCGACGTGGTCGTCGATCAGGCGCTGGAAGAGCGGGTCGACGTGGCCTTCGTGCCAGAGGTTCCACGTGTCGGTCGGCGCGCGCGGCGCGATGTAGATGCCCTCGGCCGGCTCGTAGAGACGCGATTGGTTCGTCCACTGCTGGTCGTTCACCGAGGCCGGGGCGTTGCCGCCGCCGTGCATGGAGATCCACAGGCTCCGGCCGTTGGTCGGCGCGTCGCCGAAGGTCTTCGCCATCCACTTCAGCGTCTTGTCGCCGATCGTCAGGGCTTCCTTGTCCATCTCTTCGCGACGTCCGACGGCAAGCCGGGCGAGGCGGTCAGCGGTGATCAGATCGATGGCGCGCGCGGCCTCGGAGCGGGTCAGGGGAGCGCGCAGGGCAGGGGCGTCGGCCTTGCGCTCGTCTGGCGCGAGCGCGAGCCATTCTTCGATCGCGGCTTGGGCGGAAGTCACGGGCGCAAGATCGGACCAGATGGCGTCGACCGTGGGGTCCCCCTTGGCGAGCGCGCCGAAAGGCATCTCGCGGACCTCTTCGCCGCGCGTGAAACGCAGCCATCCGCGCGTGCCCGGCGCGAGGCCGAAGCGCGGCATGTCGTTCAGGTCAGCCGTGCCCGTCTTGGTGTCGGCCGCGGCGCAGGTGCGGCGGACGCCGTCGAGCACGCAGACCTTGGCGGTGAGGCGGGTGCCGCCGCGGGAATCCCAGAGCCGCACGCCGAGTTTCGCGAGTTTCGCCTCGGCCGCCTTGGCCTCGGCCTTCGCGTAGCGCGCGGTGACGTTGACGGCGGCGACCTCCTCGCTCTTGCGGGCCCAGACCGTCGGGAAACCGAGGCCGTCCCGCTTCCATGAGGTGGCGTAGATCGCGTGGCGCGGGACGTCGGCCTTGGCCTGCGCCGCGTCGCCGGTGAACCAGCCGCGGTCGAGCCCCGCCGCATCCGGTTCGTCGGCGCCCGTGAAGTGCCAATCGCCGTCCCAGATCTCGACCCAGGTATGGTTGCCGCGCTCGTTCGCCCACAACGGCGTGCCGACGGCGCGGGCCGGGATGCCGACCGACCGGCATGCATCGACGAGGATGATGGAGAGCCCGGTGCAGGTGGCCTTGCCGGATTCCATGGATTCCTTCGGGCTCTGGTTCGGGCGCTTGCGTCCGGTGTTGTAGTGGACCTTCACCAGGTTGAAGAGTTGGCGGTTGAGCGCCTGGGCGGCGTCCGAGGCGGATTTGGCGTCCTTCACGATGGCGCGGGAACGGTCCAGGAGATCGGCACGCCAAGCATCTCGCGGTTCGTCGAAGACAGCGTAGGGCAGCACGTCGTTGTGGAAGATGTCCTCGGGCACCTTCGCGGCCCACGGGAACTCGGTGCGCGCCTGGAGGGCTAGGTCGAGGTTCTCGCCGAGGAACGCCGCGGATAGCCCGGCGCGGTCCTTTCCGGGCATGTTCTCGATGAGGAACCGGGCGGCCTTGGCCCCGGCATCGCCGTGCTTGGCGGTCGCGGCCGCGAGGAAGTCGTCCACCGGCGCGCCGAGCGCGACGCAGGCGGTGGCGAACGCAAGGAGCAGGGATCGCATGGGCCGACCGTGACAAACGTCCGCCCCGCAGCAACCGGCAAAATACAGGGACACCCCGGAGATCGCCCGGCATGGAAGGGCCCTAGGCGGACGCGGAACCGATCGTGGAGACGCTCCACGCGACGGCACCGCTCCGGCCCGGCCGGGCCAAGTCACTTGCCCTTCACGTCGAAGCAGTAGAGCAGCTCTTGGTCACGGAGGTAGAGGCGCCCGCCCACGACGACGGGATGCGGCCAGATCCCGCCTTGCGGGTTCCGTTTCGTGCTCAGCGGGTCGAGCTTGAAGCGACCGTGCTCCGTCCAGCCCTTGGGCGACGCCTCGACCAGCGCGACTTCGCCGGATTTTTCGTCGAGGCAGTACAGCATGCCGTCGGCGTAGTGGATCGCGCCCTTGCCGAAGCCCTTGTGGCTCCAGATCTCCTTGCCGGTCATCAGATCCTGGCAGACCCAGCCGTTGCCGTCCGAATGGCCGTAGACGTTCCCGTCGACCAGCACCACGCCGCCGTGATGGTTCTTCATCACCTTGTTGTTCTCGTAGACGGTCTCGACCGAGTTGCCGTCGTCGGCGATCTTCACCAGCTTGCAGCCCACGCCGTAGCCCGACGTGGCGTACACGTGGCCGGCGTGCGTGATGACCGTGGGGATCACCGCGACGCGGCCGGGGAATCCGGAACGCCAGAGCACTTTCCCGGTCGCTGGATCGACGCCGAAGAACTGCTTGGTCACCAGTTGCACGACCTGCGGCTTGCCGGCCTGCTGGAAGAGCACGGGCGAAGAGTACTGCGCCTCGTCGGTCAGATCTTTCGTGCGCCAGACGACGTCGCCGTTGAGCTTGTCGAGCGCGGCCATCGTCCCCTGCGGGCCGCCGGGCGTGCAGAGCAGGTTGCCTCCGACCACCAGCGGCGATTCGGTGTAGCCCCAGCCTTGGAGCTTCCCGCCGAGGTCGGTGATAAGCGACTTCTGCCAACGGACCTTGCCATCCTTGGTCGCTGCGCAGATGAGCAGGCCGTTGCCGCCGATGGCGTAGACGCGGTCGCCGTCCACGGTGGGCGTCATTCTCGGGCCGTCGCCCCAGCCGTTCGGATATCGGGCCCCAGCAGGAGCCGACCACGCCTCCTTTCCGGTCGCGATGTCGACGGCGATGAGGAACTCCTGCTCGCCGCGCAGGCCCATGGTGTAGAGGCGTCCGTCGGCGATCGAGAAGCCCGCGTAGCCGAGCCCGGCGTCCTTGAAGAGCCACACCTGTGCCGGTCCGCCGGCGGGCCAGGTCTTCAGGAGCCCGGTGTCGGGCGAATGGTCATCGCGGGCGGCGCCGCGCCATTGGGGCCAATCGGCCGCGCACAAGGCGAAGCAACCGACCAGGAGGGCACAGAGGAGGGCAGGGGTCTTCATCAGATGGGGAGGTTCGGGTTCGTGCGCGATGTCCTGACGGCGTGGCGGTCGGATCCTTCAAACGGGCAAGGTGACCGGACGCCGCGCAAGCCGGCGCCTTGGAGCTTCGGCCGAAGGACTCACGGCGCAAGCTGGCGATAGAAGGTCGTGGGCTTCGGTTCGGGCTCGGTGGGCGACCAG
>JANNAJ010000379.1:0-2907 GCA_031384285.1 Verrucomicrobiota bacterium | reverse complement strand
GACCGGGTCCGACCTCGAGGACGACGTGGTGATCCCCGAGTCCACGCTGGCCGCTGGCTGCGAGGTCCGCCATGCCAAGCTGCCGTTCACCATGCGGATCCGCTCCTACGCCGAGAACGCCAGCATCCGCGCCCGCGCCCCGATGGTGGACACCAACACCCCGCCGGCCAGCACCGCCGGTGTCGGCGCCCGCGCCGTGCTGACGCCGCGCCCGCCGACCCGCGAGATGGACAAGCGCAATCTGCCCGCCGCCGTCGTCGAGGTCGTCGACCCGGCCGGGACCTCGCTCGGCACCTGGCTCTTCGGCTTCGTGCTCAATCCACAGACGATCACGGTCGGGGGCAAAGAGTTCCGGTTCACCCTCCGCTCGACGCGCTACTACGAGCACTTCTCCGTGAAGCTGATCAAGACCACCCACGAGGTCTATCGCGGCACCGACACGCCGAAGAACTTCCAGAGCCGCGTCCAGATCGACAACCCGGGCAGCGGCGAGAAGCGCGAGGTGGACATCTACATGAACAACCCGCTGCGCTACGGCGGGCTCACCTTCTTCCAGCACCAGATGGGCCGCGACGACATCGACGCCAACCGCGGCACCAGCGTGCTGCAGGTGGTGAAGAACCCCTCGTGGCTCGCGCCCTACCTCGGGACCATCGTGGTCGGCCTCGGCCTGCTCGTGCAGTTCCTCATCCACCTCGTCGGATTCCTCCGCAAACCCCGCGCTTGAACCGGACCGCGCCCCCCCAGCCGCCATGAAACGCCTCGCCGTCCTCCTCCTCGCGCTGTTCGCGCTCGGCACCGCCGCCGGCGCCGCCGCCGGTCCCAACGCCAACTTCCATCTCGAAGAATTCGCGCGCCTGCCGGTGGTCTTCAACGGCCGCCATCAGCCGATCGACTCGCTGGCCGCCAACGCGCTCGTGCAGATCCGCGAGCGCCGCCGCGCCAACCTCGAGCCGTGGAAATCGTGGTGGGAGAAACCCCGCATGGCGTCCGCCACCGAGTGGTTCGCCACCCTCACGATGCGGCCGGATGAAGCCGACACCTGGCCGACCTTCCGCATCAACCATCCGGACCTCATCTCGCTGCTCAAGTTGCCGCAGAAGGATGAGGCGCACGGACAGGACGGGAAGCACTACTCGTGGAACCAGATCGAGCCCGGTTTCAAAGAGGTCGAGGACCAGGCAAAGCGCATCCTCCAACGCGAGAACAAGTTCGAGACGGAGAACCCCACGGATCCTTCGCAACGGACAGCCTTCGAGCTGTCCGTCCTCAAGCTGCGCAACGCGCTCACGCTCTACCTGCGGCTCAAGAACACCGTCATCCCCACCAACACCACGAACCTGCTCGCCGACGTGGAGAAGTTCCGGGCCGTCGCCGCGAGTTTTGCGACCAACCGGAACGATCCGGAACAACGACAGGCGATCGTGGGCCAGATCTTCAACTGGGACATGCTGGAGAGCTTCGACACGCCGCTCGTCATCCCGCCCACCGAAGCGAACCTGACCCGCGAGGGATGGACCCGCGTCGCCGCGTCGGTCGTCGCCCTTTCGCTGGGAGACAACGCCACGGCGATCTTCCGCACGCTCGGCGACATCCGCAAGTTCCAGGGTCAGCCCGGCGTCGATGGCGCGCCGTTGATGTCGTCGCTCCGCCAGCGCTTCAACGAGTTGCTCGACACCGCCATGCCGCCGAAGCCGGTGTCCGCTTCGCTCCAAGCCTACGTGACGATGGCGGAAGCCTTCCGCCGCGGCGATTCGGTGACGTTCAACTCGACCCTCGCTGGATACCGGCAGCAGCTCGCCTCGAATCCGGCGGTCGCAAGCGACCTGACCAAGACCTCGCGCGAGGTGTTCTTCAACCACTTGGCGCCGTTCTACAACACGATGCCGATCTACGTGACGGCCTTCCTGCTCGGCTGCTTCTACTGGTTCAACTTCAACCAGACGGCGCGAAAGCTGGCGTTCTGGCTGATCGCGGCGGGGTTCGTCCTGCACACGGTCGGGCTCATCTTCCGCATGTGGCTCGAGGGGCGTCCGCCGGTCACGAACCTCTACTCCTCGGCCATCTTCATCGGCTGGGGCAGCGTCGGGCTGGGGCTGTTGCTGGAGAAGTTCTGGCGCAACGCCATCGGTCTCGTCGTCGGCAGCTCGCTCGGGTTCGTCACGCTCGTCATCGCGCACAACCTCGCGCTGGACGGCGACACGCTGGTGATGCTCCAAGCGGTGCTCGACACCAACATCTGGCTCGCGACGCACGTGGTGATCGTGACGCTCGGCTACGCGAGCACCTACGTCGCCGGGTTCCTCGCGATGCTCTACGTGGTGCGCGGCGTGTTCACGCGAGGCCTCGACGAGGCGACCGGCCGCTCGTTGGCGCGGATGACCTACGGCATCGTGTGTTTCGCGACCTTGTTCAGCTTCATCGGCACGGTGCTGGGCGGCATCTGGGCGGACCAGAGCTGGGGCCGCTTCTGGGGCTGGGACCCGAAGGAGAACGGCGCGCTGATCATCGTGCTGTGGAACGCGCTGATCCTGCACGCCCGTTGGGGCGGGTTGGTCCGCGAGCGCGGCCTGATGAACCTGACCATCGCGGGCAACATCGTGACGAGCTGGTCGTGGTTCGGCACCAACATGCTGGGCATCGGTCTGCACAGCTACGGCTTCATGAGCGGGGCGTTCCTGTGGTTGGGCGGGTTCATCCTGAGCCAGCTTGTCCTCATCGCGATCGGCAGCCTGCCGCCGCGCTACTGGCGCAGCCTCAAGGACCGTCCGGCCGCGCCGGTGAACCCGCCGCCGAAGGCCGGCGGGAAGCCGAGGTCGGCGGTGGCCTGAGGCATCCGTGCGATGATCCTGACGACGAAGAGCCGCTGGATTCTGCTCGTCGCGCTCATCCCGCTGACCGTCGTGT
>JANNAJ010000362.1:0-7228 GCA_031384285.1 Verrucomicrobiota bacterium | reverse complement strand
TTCAAGGCGAATCTCCGTCCGATCCTGTTGCTGGCGGTCGGCCTGGTGTTGTTCACCGCGACCGGGGTCGCATGGTTCGTCCATTGGCTGGTGCCGACGATCCCATGGGCTGCGACCTTCGCGCTCGGCGCGATCGTGTCGCCGCCGGACGCCGTGGCGGTCGCCGCCGTCGCCCGGCGTCTGCACCTGCCGAAACGCCTCGTGACCGTGCTGGAGGGCGAGAGCCTGGTGAACGACGCCACCGGACTGGTCGTGCTGCGTTTCGCGCTGACCGCGCTCGCGGCCGGTTCGTTCTCGTTGCCCGCGGCGGCGGCCGAACTGGTGAAGGTCGGCGTCGGAGGAGTGGCCGTGGGCTTGGCGACCGGCTGGGCCATGCTCCGGTTGCGGCGGCTGCTCGACGAGGACGCATGGCAGGTGACGCTGTCGTTGCTCACACCGTTCGCGGCCTATCTGCCCGCCGAGCGGTTGCATTGTTCGGGCGTGCTGGCGGTGGTGGCGTGCGGCATCCTGCTCGGGGCGAAGTTGCCGATGCAGCTGTCGTTCTCGGCGCGCATGCTCGGTGCGGCCACGTGGCGAATGGTGGAATTCCTGCTCAACGGCGTGGTGTTCGTGCTCATCGGGCTCCAGTTGCGGTTGGTGCTGTCCGGTCTGTCGGCGGACTACTCTTGGACCCAGCTCGCGGGCTGGGCCGTGGCCGTGAGCGCGTTGGTCATCGGGCTTCGGCCGCTCTGGGTGTTCCCGGTCACTCACATCACACGCTGGATCGTCCCCGGGCTGAGCAAGTCCGACCCGGTCCCGCCTTGGCAGTCGATGGCCGTGCTCTCGTGGGCCGGTGTGCGCGGCGTGGTGTCATTGGCGGCGGCTCTCGCGCTGCCGAGGGAATTGCCCGACGGCACGGCTTTCCCGGGCCGGGAACTGCTGGTCTTCCTCACCTTCACGGTGATCTTGGCGACCTTGGTGCTCCAAGGCCTGAGTTTTCCATGGGTCGTGCGACGGCTCGGCGTGCGCGACACCGAAGATATCCGCGAAGGCGAGCGGAAGGCGCGTCTGGCGCTCGCCAGAGCGGGCTTGGCGGAGCTCGACCGACAGGCGGGGCTCAGCGGAGCGCTCAACGCGAGGGCGGTACGAGCCGTGCGCGACCACTACGAGGAGCGATTGGCCGACGCGGACGATGCCGTGGCCGACACGTTCGGCTGGAGCCCTCAGATGGAGCACAGCATCACGTGGCGACGGCTGCGCCACGCGTCGATCCTCGCGGAACGGGCCGAACTGGGACGTTTGCATGAACGCGACGAGATCCCATCGGTGCTCGTCCCCCACATCGGACGCGAACTCGACCTCGAAGAAGCCCGTCTGGGGCGATGAAGGGGCGGGGCTGCCTTTTTCTGGACCCGCAGGTGGCGCCGGAGGTTTATCCTTTGCCGCTCGGACCAAGCGACCTGCGCGGGAGACGGATCAACAAGAACGAAGCGGACAGAACCCGACTTGAGCCCCAGTCATGGACTCTTTCCCGAGGCATGGACGGAAAACCGGGCCGGTTTGGCAACGATGCCGGCATTGACCGGCAAGACTGGAATCTTGCGTCCAGACCGGTCGAAAGTTGTGTCAGGCGGATGGTGGAGGGTGCGTCGTTCTCGGCCGGGTTGGGGCCGGACTCCCCTTCCTTCTGGTCATGCTTGGACTTTGCCCGCCCCGCGTCCAACTTGTTCCAGATCCGCGTGCGGAGCTCTGTGGACTTTGCAATGGATCAAACTCTGTAACGTTAGCGAGACGGTCGGGCACGGTCTTCAGTTTGGGGACCGCTGACGCTGGGAGAATCGGTTGCGCTGAGTCGTCCCAAAGGGAAATACCCGTTGACTTTTGTTGTCGGCCTAATAGTCTCCGCACGTAAGAAATCTCTAATCTCAAAAGACTTTACCATGAAGACGTTTGGCAGCTTCTCCCGGGTCGTCGGACTTTGCGCTTCCACCGCGCTTTTGTCCTCGGTCGCGCTCGGCGCTCCACAGACGGGCAGCGCTCAGGTTCGTTCCGTCAAGAACTCGGTCTGGATCGGCAGTGAATCCGCCAAGGTTGGTGATGTCGCCAAGCCGGGCTCGACGGTCAAGACCGGTGCGGGATCGAGCGCGTCGCTCTATCTCGGTGTCAACGGTCCCGACGTGAACATCCGGGAGAACAGCACGTTGGCGATCAACGAGTTGTCCTTCGATGATGCCGGTGTCGAGACCGTCATCAGCACCAAGCTCGGTCTGTCCGAAGGTGAGATCCAAGGGCGGGTCAACAAGACGTCCTCCCAGTCTTCCTACCTTGTGACCACCCCGAAGACCACCGCGGCCATCCGGGGCACCGTCTACACGATCCGGGCGAACGGTGATGTCTATGTCTGGGAAGGCTGCGTCGACGTCGTCTCCGGTGGTTCCAGCTTCAATGTCTGCAAGGGCCAAGCGTTGACCTTCAGCCCCGGTGGCGTCGCCTCGGTCGGCGAGATTCCCGGTGGAGTGGTGAAGCCTGCCTTCGCGGTCACTGTGCCGGGCCAAGCGCCGGCAATCATCGGGCCGGTCATCTCGCCGATCAAAGGCAAGTGAGCGCCAGTAGCACCTAGGTTTCCTTTTCCGACCCGAGACGACATCTGTTGTCTCGGGTTTTTGTTTTTGTGGGCCGCCTCCGACAACTGTCCGAAGACCTCACGCCGTTCTGGGTCGCGGCGATGGTGGCGGTCGCTGGTTGTCTGGTCGCGGCGGGATCGTGGTGGGCGGAGCGTGAGGTGGGGCTGCTCTCCCGGAAGGAGACCGACGCCACCACGGTGTTCAGCACACGATGGTGGGCGGAGGCGGTCCACCGGCACGACCTGCTCCACGGGTTGGAGTTGACGCTCTTCGACTGGCGGGTCCGCCAAGCGGCAGATTCAGCCAACGCGCTCTCGCCGAAACTGCGATTGGTGGTCGCTGGCGATTCCACGATCCAGAGCCTCCGGCTGCGCTATCCGCTTGGAGAGGTGTTCGGGGTGACGTTTCCTCGCCAACTCTATGCACGGGTCTTGAGGGAACTCGGGGCCCAAGGGGCGAAGGTCGTGGCGTTCGACGTGCTCCTCTCCGACGATCGGCCGGACCATCCCGGGGTGTTGCTTCCGGGAAGCACGAACCGGGTGGGTTCGGACGGGTTTTTCGCCGATCAGATCGCTGCGCACGGTCGGGTCGTGCTGGGCACGTTGGCCGACGATCCGCCGACTCCGCGCTTCCGCAATGTCGCTTACGCGCTGGGAGGGGTCGATTCTCCGCGCGATATCGACGGTTCGGCCCGCCGGGTGAGGGCGTTCGTCGATTGCCGCTACATCGGCAGCCAGGTCATCAACTACGCGACCAAGCGGGGGCTGTACGTGGAACTGGATCCGACGAACTCCGTCCACTTGATCGATCCCGCCGGAGAACGCGGTTTGGTGCTTCCTGTCACACCGGACGGACAGGTCGAGCTGCCGATGGGAGGGGCACGCATCTCGGTGCCGGCGTTCGAGCATCGTCGCGTCTGGCACATGGGGATCGTGCTGGCCGCAGAGGAACTCGGTCTGGACCTCGCGTCCGCCAAAGTCGGCGCGCACCATGTTGTCTTGACCGGCACCAACGGCGTCCGGCGGGTGATCGCGACCGGCCCGGGCAACACGATGATGGTCGACTGGAGCGTCACGTCGTCGAGCGTGCCTGCCCAATCGATGGAGCAACTGCTGTACGAAGACATGGTCCGACAGTCGGGGCGTCGGACCAACCAGGCCGATCTTCACCAAGGAAAACTGGTGGTCTTCGGATCGGTCGCGACCGGCAGCAACCTGGCCGATATCGGGCCTACTCCGTTGGCTCCGAGCGATTTCTTGGTGTCGACCTATGTCAATGTCGCCAATTCGCTGTTGCTGGACCGGATGGTCCATCGGTGGCCTCCTTGGGCCGAGCTGGGCCTGCAACTGGTGCTCTCGCTGGTGGCGGCCGGATTGACGTGGCGACTCCGTCTGGTCGTCGCCGAGCTCACGGTCTTGGCGATCGGCTTGGCCTACCTTGGTGCGGCGATCGCGTGCTACGTCCAGTGGCGGCTGTGGGTCCCGATCGTGTGCCCGCTCGTTCTCGGGTTGGCTTCGAACCACGCGGCGATGCTCGTCTGGCGTGTCTTCTTCGAGCAGAAGGAACGGCAACGTGTCCGGTCGGTGTTCTCCCGGATCGTCGCGCCCGAGGTCGTGCAAGAGCTGCTCAAGGCCGACCACGTCGGTCTCGGCGGAGCCCGGCGCAAGCTCACGGTCTTCTTCGCGGACGTCCGTGGGTTCACGGAGATGACCGACCGTTATCAGGCCGCCGCCGAGGAACACGTGCGCCGCCAAGGGTTCGGCGAGGCCGAGACGGACCGATATTTCGAGCAACAGGCGAGGGAGGTCCTCGACACGGTGAACTTGTACCTCGCGACGATCGCGGATGTCGTGAAAGCCCATAAAGGCACGCTCGACAAATATATCGGCGATTGCGTGATGGCCTTCTGGGGCGCGCCCGCGTCGGATCCGCGGCACGCGGTCAACTGCGTCCTCGCCGCGATCGCCGCCCAACGGGCGGTGCACCGGCTCAACGACGACCGCGCCGCCGAGAACACTCGGCGCGAAGAGGAGAACAAGGCACGCGCCGCCGCCGGTGGGCCGCTTTTGCCGTTGCTTCAGCAGCTATCGCTCGGCACCGGCATCAACACCGGCACGATGACCGTCGGTCTGATGGGAAGCGATGCGCACATCCTCAACTATACGGTCTTCGGCCGGGAGGTGAACCTTGCTTCGCGGCTGGAAGGCGTCTCCGGACGGAGCCGGATCATCGTCGGCCACGGTACCTACGAGGAACTTCTACGGCATGCGCCGGAACTGGCTGCCAGGTGCGTCGCATTGGAACCGGTCACCGTGAAAGGCTTCCGGGACACCGTCCGGGTCTACGAGGTGCCGTGGCGTCAGGCCGAGCCCGCCGCGGTAGGAATCGCGGGGTCCCGGCCTCGGACAGCATGAACGGTTTCAACGGTTGTCGCCGTCCAGCAGCGAGCCGAGTCCGCCGAGCATGGAGCCTTCTTCGCGCCCTCCGCGCCCGGTGATGCGGGAAGCCTGGACGATGCGGTCCGCCATGCGGCTGAGCGGGAGCGATTGCAGCCAGACCCGTCCCGGACCGCGCAGTGTCGCGAAGAACAGGCCTTCGCCGCCGAAGAGCGCCGACTTGACCCCTCCGACGAACTTGATGTCGAAGTCCACGCCGCGCGTGAAACCGACGACGCAGCCTGTGTCCACCCGCAACGTCTCGCCCGGCGCGAGGTCGCGGCTGATCATGGTGCCGCCGGCATGGATGAATGCCCAGCCGTCGCCCGTGAGACGTTGCATGATGAAGCCTTCGCCACCGAACAGGCCCGTGCCGATGCGCTTGTTGAACGCGATGCCGACGCTCACGCCCTTGGCGGCGCAGAGGAACGAATCCTTCTGCGCGATGATCTCGCCCCCGAGCTCGGCGAGGTGGAGCGGGACGATCTTGCCCGGATACGGCGCGCCGAAAGCCACCTTAGCCCGACCCGCCCTCCGGTTCTGGAACACCGTCATGAAGAGCGATTCACCGGTGAGGAGCCGTTTGCCGGCGCCCATCAACGCGCCGAGGAAACCGCTGTTCTGGGAGGAACCATCGCCGAAGATCGTCTCCATCTCGATCCCGTCCTCCATGTACATCATGCCGCCGGCCTCGGCGACGACGGCTTCTTGGGGGTCGAGCTCTATCTCGACGAATTGAAGGTCGTCGCCGTACACCTTGTAGTCGATCTCGTGCATCGTGGGCATCGTGGGGTCTCCTGGTCTTTGTTGTCGGATGATGTACCCGCCGGTCATCGGCGTGGTTTCAAAAAATCCGCCCAAGGGATGGCAGAACGGGCCCGCGCCGCAACTGGACGGATGGGGTCACGGTTCCATCGGCTGTCTGCGGCCGGCCCGCGGGCACGAGGCGGTCAAGGCAGGCGGGTCACCTTCAGGTCGTCGAAACGGATCGGCGTCCCGGCGAACGGCATGCCCCAGGCTCCGGATTTGCCCGCGGGGAGGACCTTGGCCTCGGTGATCGAGACGACCGGCGCCGCAGGCTCCGCCATGCCGGCGGTCCATGCCTTGCCCTCCACCGTGAACTCATCGTCCTTCACCTTGCGGACCGAGAGGCGGAGTTCCGTCCACTCGCCGCTCTTCCAGTCGAAAGGCGCCGTCGCTGCCACGGTGTCGCCCTTGAACAGCTCGATCGCCTTCTTCGCCGGGGTGACCTGGAGGCGGTAGCCGCTCGCGCCGTTGACCCCGATCCCGAACGTCGGGAACTTCCGGCCCGATCTCGACGTTTGGATGCGGGCCGCCGAGGTCACGCCGGAGGGTTCGCTCGGGCCGAACAAGAACCCGAAGCTCTCCAGCGGCGCTCCGGGCAGCTCGAAACACCGCTGTCCGCCTTCCTCTTTCACAGCGAACTGGCCGTCGAGGATCAACAGTTCTTCGGGCTGCGAGCCGATTTCCGCTTTGCTGAAATCTTGGGAGTACAACAGGTCCGCCCCGGACGTCGGAAAGTAGATGGCGAGGGCGGCGGTCGCAGCGGTGAGGAATCGTTTCATGCGGTCGAAAATAGGCGGCGGTCGGACGCATCGCAACGCCGCCGCATTCGGTCGGGCGGTTTCCGGCTTCCGGGATCTTCACCGGTGGATTGGCGTCCTTTGGCTTCCGGTCCATAGTCTCGGCATGCGTTTCCTCGTCGCTGTCACCGGTGCCAGCGGATCGGTCTATGCCCAGCGGTTGCTCGACCATCTCGACCCGGCCGAGCACGAGGTCCACGTCGTCTTCAGCCAGTACGCGTCCGCGGTGCTCGCCGAGGAACTGCCGGAGGGTCTGAAGCTGCGGGACGGTGTCCGGCAGCACGGCGTCCGCTCGATGAACCTGCCGTTCGCCAGCGGATCGAATCCGCCGGATGCGATGGTCGTGATCCCGTGCAGCATGGGCACGCTGGGACGCATCGCCCACGGACTGAGCTCCGACGCGCTCCTGCGCTGCGCCGACGTGATGCTGAAGGAACGGAGGAAGCTCATCCTCGTTCCGCGCGAGACGCCGCTGTCGCTGGTCCACGTCAAGAACTTCGAGCTGCTGCTCCTGGCGGGAGCGCAGATCCTGCCGGCGAACCCGTCCTATTACACGCGTCCCGCGACCGTCGAGCAGGTGGCCGAC
>JANNAJ010000356.1:0-4744 GCA_031384285.1 Verrucomicrobiota bacterium | reverse complement strand
GCTCGAACAATCCATCCACCTTGCCGTTGCTGTCGGCGAACGAGCCGAGGCGGACGCCGGCTTTGTCGAGCAGCGTCAGGGGGAGATTGGCCAGCGGGGTCGGCTTGTCGAACCGGATGTGCCGCCCGCCTCTCATCCCGTGCGCCGTGCCGCCGGCCACGAGGATCGGCAGGTCCCAGTGGTCATGCACGTTGGGATTTCCGATGCCGCTGCCGTAAAGATAGAGCGAATGGTCGAGCAAGGTGCCGTTCCCTTCCTGGGTCGCCCGAAGCTTTCCGATGAACTCCGCGAACAACGACACATGGAAGGCGTTGATCTTCGACATCCGCTCGATCTTGGCCGGGTCGTTGCCGTGGTGCGACAGCGGATGATGCGGGTCGGGCACGCCGATCTCGGGGTAGGTGCGGTTGCTGGTCTCGCGCGCGAGCTGGAAGGTGATGACGCGCGTGACGTCGCCCTGCAACGCCAGCACCTGCAGGTCGAACATGAGCCGCGCGTGGTCGGCATACGCGGCGGGGACGCCCACCGGTCGGTCGAGGTCCGGCAGCCGGTCGTTCGTCGCGTCGGACTCCGCCTTCTGGATGCGGCGCTCCACTTCGCGGACCGTCTCGAGATACTGGCCGACGCGCGCGCGGTCGCCCGGCCCGAGTCCGCGCTGGAGCCGCGCGAGGTCGCTGGTGAAGGAGTCGAGCAGGCTGGCGCGCTTGCGCGACGCCGCCCGGCGTTCGGCCCTGCTGCCGCCTTCGCCGAACAAGCTCTCGAACACGATGCGCGGATGCGCCTCGGCCGGGATCGGCGTCGTGGGCGACGACCACGAGAGATTGTTCTGATACGCGCAGGCGTAGCCGTTGTCGCACTGGCCGACCACCTGGAGATGGTACATGGCGAGCTCGAGCGAGGGCAGTCGCGTCTGCTGGCCGATCTGCTGGGCCGCGATCTGGTCGACGGTGGTGCCGAGATAGTAGTCCGAGCTTTCGGTCAGCTTGGCCTTGGCGGCGCTGAGGAAGGCGGAGTTGGACGTGGCATGGCTGCCGGGATACGCGTTCTGCAACTCCAGGCCGGAGATCACGGTGACGTGTTCCTTGACCGGCGCGAGCGACCTGAGGATGGGCGAGAGCTCGCCGAGCTTCGCCCCGCCCGGCGGCGTCCAACGGCTCTGGTCGCAGCCCATCGGCATGAAGACGAACCCGAGCCGTCGCACGGGATCGGCGGCGGTCTTCGCCAGCGGCGTCGCGGCGGGGACCATCGATTCCAGCAACGGCAACGCCATCGTCGCCCCGACACCGCGCAGGAACGTCCGGCGCGGCATGAATTTTTTGGTGATGAACCTCATGGTGCTTTCCTCATGGTGAACGGCGCGCTTTCGGCGACGCCAAGCAGGATGGACGAGATGCGGTACCCGTCCGCCCGCGCTTCGCGGACGATCTTGCGGACGGCGGGCGCGTCGGACGCCTCCACGCCCCGGCCGAGCGCGAAGGTCAGCAGCTTCTCGGTCAGCGCGGTCACGAACAGCTCGGGGCGTTTGAGCAGGGCCTGCTCCAGCCCGGCCACGCCCGCGAACTTGCTGCCATCCGGCAGACCGCCCGTCACATCGATCGGCTGCCCGTCCTCCGCCGTGCGCCAGCCTCCGATGGCATCGAAGTTCTCCAGCGCGAAGCCGACCGGGTCCATCAGGTTGTGGCAGCTCGCGCACGCGGCATCGGCACGGTGCGCGGCGAGACGGCGGCGCATCGGCAACGATTCGGACACGGAGTTCTCCTTGAGCGCCGGCACGGTCGCAGGCGGCGGCGGCGCGGCGTTCCCGAGCAGATTCGCGAGGACCCAGTTCCCGCGGATCACCGGCGACGTGCGCGTGGCATAGGACGTCACGGTGAGCACGCTGCCTTGGCGCAGCAGGCCGCCGCGCTCGCTGTCCGGTCCCAACGCCACCCGACGGAAGTGCGAGCCGTAGACGTTCGGGATGCCGTAGTGCTTCGCGAGCCGTTCGTTCAGGAACGTGCGGTCGGTCTTGAGCAGGTCGAGCACGCTGCGGTCCTCGTGGAGCATCGACTCGAAGTGCATCTCGGTCTCGCGGCGGAAAGCTTGGCGCAGATTGTCGTCGAAGTCGGGGAACAACCGCAGGTCGGGCGAGAACGCCCCCAGGTTGCGGAGGTGCAGCCATTGTCCGGCGAAGTTGTCGACCAGACTCCGGGCGCGCGGATCCGCCTGCATCCGGCGCACCTGCTTCTTCAGCGCTACCGGCTTGTGCAGGTCGTCCCGCTCCGCCAGCGCGAGCAGTTCGTCATCGGGGATGCTGCTCCAGAGGAAGAACGACAGCCGTGAGGCGAGGGTCACGTCGTCGATGCGATAGGCGGCATGCGGCTCCAAGCCGGGCGGGTCCGGCTCGATGCGGAAGAGAAACCCGGGGCTGACGAGGATCGCGCTGAGAGCCGACCCGATCCCGGCCTCGAAGCCGTCCTCCGCATCCGCTTTGGCGAAGAACTCCATCGGCTTATGCAGATCGGCGCTCGTGACCGGATGGCGATAGGCTCGGCGCAACAACGGCCGGAGGATCTTCTCGGCGGACAGGGCTCCCGGCAAAACCCCGGCCGGGGCATCACCGAAGACCCGGCGTCGGCTCGGCGAGTCGCCCGGCGCCTTGGAGTCGTAGGCGCCGTTGATGGAGACCTGGTAGACGGCCGGCGTGAGGCGCGGATGCCGGTGCATGTTGTAGTGCGCCTGATACGGCTGGCGACGGGTCTCGAGCAGCGACGACGGGTTCTTCAGGAACGCGACGCCGACCTGATGGGGGCCGGCGGTGACGGGCACGCGGACCATCAGATGGGCGTCGACCTTCTCGAAGTTCCGGTCGCCCGTCGGCGGCGAGACGGTGAAACGTCGCACGCTCCCGCGATCCAGCAGCACCTCCAGTTCGTGGACTTCACCGAGGCCTTCCACCTCCTCGTTGCGGTCCCGCGTGAGCCGGACCCGGATCTCGTACTCGCCGTCGCGCGGGAACGTGTGGTCCAACACCATGCCGCCGCGCGTGCCGAAGGGCAGTCCCTCGACGTGCTCCTCCTGCGTGAGGTCGGGCGGGGCCCGGAACGTGTCGCCACCCGGCTTCCGCTGTGCCGCGCCGACCGCGAGACGGCTGATCTTTTCGGCGGCGTTGATGTAACGGTCGAGCAGCGTCGGCGACAGGTCCCCCACCGTGACGTTGTCGAACCCATGGCTTGCGTCATCCTTCGGCAACAACGCCCCGGCATCGATGTCCAGCGCCAGCAGGTCGCGGATGGCGTTCTGATATTCAGCGCGGTTGAGCCGTCGAAAGGTCTCCGTGCGCCCCGGATCCGGGTCCTTCGCCGCCGCGCGATCGAGCAGGGATGCCAGCTTGCCCACGGCCTCATCGAAGGCTGGGTCCGAGGGACGATCCTTGCCGACCGGCGGCATCTGCCGCGCGCTCAGCTTGCGGACGACTTGCTCCCAGGTGTCGCGATGCTCGGTGACACCCGCATGAAGGATCGCCGTGAGGTCGAGCCCGCCCTTCTTCGTGTCGCCATCGTGGCAGTCGGCGCAATACCGGTTCACCATCGACCGGACCGGCGCGGGCAGCGGTGAGCGCGGGAGCGTGGCCGCGCCGGACTGGAACGCGACCGGCAACAGGAGCAGCGAGGCGAGCCGGCCGACCAACCCTGGGATCCCCGCCATGACGGCACGGCATCGACCAATGCGGACGGGGTGATTCAAAGCATCAAAAACTTGGGGAAGCGCCCGGATCCCGACAAGGACAAAGGCGGGCCCGCCGCGAGCAGGACGTCTTCAATAGTGCTTCCGCAGGAACTTCCGCACGACGTCCAGCCGTTCTGGGTCGTAGAACATCGACCCGCCATGGGCCGCACCGTGGACCACCTCCAGTTGGACCGGCGCCTTGACGCGCTCGTAGGCGCCGAGCAGTTCCAAGGCTTGGTTGACGGGCATCTGGGGGTCCTGGTCGCCGTGCAGCAACAGCAGCGGAGGGTCGGACTTGTCCACGTGGAAGACCGGGCTGGCCTGCCTCGCCAGCCCCGGCACGACGTCGGGTTGACCGCCCAACAACAGATCGAGCGCGGGCACCCGCATGCTCAAGCCATGCGGCGTGGACTGCTGGAGGATCGTCGTGAGGTCCGCGGCGCCGTAGAAGCTGATGATCCCCTGCACCACTGAGTTCTGCGAGCGGTCGTCGCCGATCTCGCCCTCAAGTCCGGCGGATCCGTTGGACACGCCGACCAGCGCCGCCAGATGCCCACCCGCGGAATCGCCGGCGACCAGGATCTTCTTCGTGTTCAACCGCCATTGCCCGCCGTGCCCGCGCAGGAAACGGATCGCCGCCTTGATGTCGTGGATCTGCGCCGGGAACTTCGACTGCGTGGAGAGCCGGTAGTCCACGCTGGCCACCGCGTGGCCCTCCTCGACGAGTTTGCCCAAGGGCATGGACTTCCTTGATCCGGAGCGCCACGCGCCCCCATGCACCCAAACGATCAGCGGCGGGCGCGCCCGGCCGGGTGGAAGATGCAGATCCAGCAGCAGGACCTGCGCTCCGATGCGGGCGTACTCGACATCGCGGACGACCCGCGCCAAATCGCCATCGGCGGCACGACAGCGATGGGCGGCCAACTGAAGGACGGCGAAGATGCAGAACAGAGCGTGCTTCATGGAGGATGCGTCAGGCTATCGCGCCCCCGACGGACTGACCAGCCAAGGTACACGGACGGGGGATCGGAAGTGG
>JANNAJ010000438.1:0-5682 GCA_031384285.1 Verrucomicrobiota bacterium | reverse complement strand
TGATGGTCGCGGTCGTGGTGCTGGCGGTCGCTCTGACCGGCCTCGCGCGCGGCCTCACGACAGCGCTGGGCTCCAGCCGCGACAGCGCCCACCACACGCAGGCGGTGCTGCTTGCCGCCGGCCGTCTGGAGCTTTTGCGCGCGGAGGGCGATTGGTCCACGGGCGAGACCGAGGGGAAAGCCGAGACCTTCCGGTGGAGGCAGACCATCGCCGCGACGGCGGTGGAAGGGCTGCATGAGATCAAGGTCGCGGTCAGCCGTCCGCCGGAGGAGGCGCCGGTGTACTCGCTCACGACGCTGCTCTACCAAACGCCGTCGGACCTGCCCTCCGGCAAGGACAAGGCGCCGGACGCGACGCGCTCGCGCCGCAAGAACCGGAGGAACCCATGAGGTCGTGCCGTTCTCACCGGCCCGCCGCCGGGTTCACCTTGATCGAGATGGTCATCAGCGCCGCCCTGATGTCGGTCGTGCTCGGGGCCGCGTATGCGTGCCTCCGGGCCGGGCTGGAGACCCGCCGCTTGGTCGAACCGCGGGGCGATGTCTTCCAGGCCGGTCGCGTCGCGATGACACTGCTCTCGGCCGATCTGCGCGCGGCGTGCCCGCTCCACAAGGGCCCGGCGTTCCTCGGGGTCCAACGCCAACTCGGTGAGTTGGACGCCGACAACCTCGACTTCGCGACCCACAACCTCACGCCGTCCCGGCCCGGCGAGGGCGACTATGCTTCGGTGAGCTGGTTCGTGGAGCGGGACGCCAAGACCGGCACGGCCCGCCTCTGGCGGCGACGCAACCCGGCCTTGGCTTTCGAGCCTCTGTCCGGCGGGCGGCGCGAGGAGATCGCGTCGGAGGTGCGCGGATTCAAGCTAGAGTATCACGACGGCTTTGAATGGTATCCGACCTGGGGCGATCCGGCGGGCGAGGCGAAGCAGGCGAATTCGCTGCGCGACCGGCCGAACCTGGTCGGGATGCCCGAGGCCGTCCGCGTGACGCTGCTGCTGGCGGAGACGACGGGCCCCGCGAAGGCATCCGGGAAAGCCCCCGGAGAGGAGCCGCCGCCTCTCCGGTTCGAGAGCGTGGTCCGGCTGGATCTGGCGGGCGCTTCTTCCAGTGCCGCCTCCACCACGGCTCCCGGCAGCGGCCCGACCAATCCCGCGGGCCCGCAGAACGCCGGCCCTCCTCGACGCCCGTAGGCAACCATCCTTCCAAAGAACGGGCCCACCACAGATGAACCCAGAGGGACACAGATTCTCCGGTCGCGGCGCTCGACGCGTTCCGTTCCCGGAGAGCCGGTCTGAAAGTGGCCCCGGAGATCCGCGCCGCGGCGGCTCCATCCTCATCGGCGTGTTGTGGTGCGTCGCGTTGCTCGCGGTGATCGTGGTGAGCACGCTCCATTCCGCCCGGCTCGGCCTGGTCCTCGCCCGGCACCACGGCGACGACGTGCAGGCGCATTATCTTGCGCTCGCAGGCATCGAGAAGGCGAAGGCGCTGCTCGCCGCGGACCAGCGCCAGAGCCGCCGTGCCGGTCGCATCACGGCCGCCGAGCTGGCGGATTCGCCCGCCCAGTTCCGCGATGTCGCTCTGGGGCGCGGACGCTTCAGCGTGCTGCGGCGCGATGCGTCCCGCCCCGGCGCAGTCTGGCTCTATGGCGTGTCGGATGAATCGGCGCGGTTGAACCTCAACGTCGCCCCGACGAACGAGCTTCTCCGCGTGCCCGGCCTCACGGCCGATATCGCCGCGGCGACCCTCGACTGGCGCGACGTCGACAACGTCGCCGGGCCGGGCGGCGCGGAGGTCGATCACTACGCTTCGTTGGTCCCGCCGCACATGGTCCGCAACGGCCCGTTCCAGACCGTGCGCGAGCTGCTGATGGTGCGAGGGGTGACCGCCGAACTGTTGCTCGGCCGCCCCCTCGGCCGACGCGCCGAGGAGGCACCGCCGGCCGACCCCGAGCGACCCGCGTGGGAAGACCTGTTCACCGTCCATTCCTCCGCGCCGGACACGGATGCCGCCGGCGAAGCGCGCGTGAACGTGCAAACCGCTGACGAGACCGCCCTGACCGGTGTGCGCGGGATCACGCCGGAGATCGCCAAGGCGATCGTCGCTCACCGCGGTCGCACCCGCTTCGAGACGCTCGCGGATCTGCTCGATGTGGGTGCGGCCCCGGCGACGGGCGCGCTCCAACCGAACGGCGTACCGGTGCCGCAAGGGGGCGGCAATCCCGGCGGTCCCAAAATCATCTCCGAGACCTTGCTCCAGGATCTGGCCGATCACCTCACCGTGGGCGAAGGCGACGAAGCCCGCGGCACCGGCCTGGTGAACGTCAACACCGCCGGCCTCCGCGTGCTCTCATGCCTGCCCGGAGTCGAAACCCCTTTGGCCCAGGCGATCATCTCGCAGCGGGAGAGCGCCGGGCCTTTCCCGCACACGCTCGCGTTGCTGAAGGTCCCCGGCGTGGACCGCGACCGCCTGAAGCTGCTGCTGCCGCGTGTCACCGCGCGGTCCGAGACGTATCGCATCCATGCGGAGGGGACCGTACCGGGGCGCGGGAACCGCCGGCACATCGAGACCGTGGTGCGGATCAGCGCCACCGGATTCACCACGCTGGCCTACCGGGAGGACGACCTTTGAACGCGCTCAACCTGCTCGACACCGCACCGCTCTGGGCGGAACTCCGGGGCGATGCCCTGCACGTCTTCAACGGCAAGGACGGCGCGGAGCTGCCGCTCACGCTGGATGCCGACGGCCGACCGGATGCGACGACCCGCGCCAGCGTGGTCGCGGCGCTCGGGCGTCTCGCGCCGCGCCGGCCGTGGCAGGCGCGCGGCGTCCTGTGGTGCGCGGTGCCGGCGCGGGGCGTCGTCCTCCGGCGCGTCCGCGTGCCGACGACCGGGCGCGAAGCGCTGCGGAGCGTGCTGCGCCTGCAGGTCGAGGCCGCGTTCCCGCTCCCGCCGGACGAACTTGCCTGGGGTTGGTTCGAGGACGGCGAGCCGGTCATCGCAGGGGTCCGTGAGCTCACGATCGCGGCCGTCCGCAAGGAGCCGCCCGAGCAGTGGTCGGAGGTGTTCGCCAGCGCCGGGCTCCAAACGGTGTTCACCTTGGCCAGCGTCGCGCGGACCGTGCCGCAGCAGCGCGGACGCGAGACGTTCGCCGCGCTGGACCTGTCGGCGCGGACGGCCGAGCTCGCCACGTTCCAAGGCGGCGTGCCCGGGAGCGTCCGCTCGTTGCCGTGGACCTTGGACCAGCTCGCGGACGCCGCGGCCCGCGAACTCGGTTGGCCGAGGACTGGATTCGACCAAGCCTGTCTCTCGCCGAGGGACTCCCTCGCGGATCCGGCGCGGCGGACGGCGTTGGCGGACGCTTGGGCGACCGCGGCCACGCCGTTGGCCGAAGCGGTTCTCGCCGCGCGGCCGGGGAATTCTATTTTCGTCACCGGAACGGGACCGTGGCTACCGCTGTTGGTCCAAGCGCTGGAGACGAAGCTCGCCCCCCTGCTCGTTGTCACGAACACGGCGACCACCGTGGTCCTCGGCCGCACCGACGCGGTCGCGGGGCTGCAAGGCTTGGCCCGCCAACCGGGCGCAGGTCTGCCGCTCCGGCTGGAGCCGCCGAACACCGCCGCTGTCACCGGCCAGGGCGGTCTGCCGGGCGTGCCGTGGAAGTGGGTCGCGCGGGCTGCGGCGCTGCTGCTCGCGGTGCTGCTGTTCCCGTATCTGGAGGCGTTCGTCGGCGGGCCGGTGATCACGCGTCGGCTCGCAGCGCTGAAGCAGGACCGCGCCCGGCTCGGCGAGATCGACCGCCGTCTGGATTTCCTTGGCCATCTGGCCGCCCATCAAGCGCCGTATCTCGACGCGGCGTTCGTCATCGCCAACGCCGCTCCGCCGGGGACGAAGCTCGATTCCCTCACGTTGAACCGGCGCGGCGAGGTCAGCTTGGGAGGCTACGCGCAGCCACCCCCGCTGGCGATCGAGTTCCGGACCAAGCTCATCGACTCTAAGTTCTTCTCCAGCGTGGTCGTCGAGGAGCTCACGCCCGTGCAGAACAACCAACGGGTCAACTTCCGCATGACCGCTCAGTGGAAAGGCCCGGCGGAACGCGAGGCGCTGCAACTCGGCCCCGTGCTGCCCGAGCCGCCCAAGACCAACGCACCGGCCGGCGGCACGAACGCGCCGGCGAAGGTTTCCGCCACAAATGCGCCGGTCGCCGGCACCAACAATCCTGCCGCCAACCCGGCGCGGCCGAACTGAACCATGAAGAACCTCACCCCCAGCGAGCAGCGGACGCTCCGCCTCGGCGGCCTCGGGCTCGCGATCTATCTCACGCTCTTCTTCGGCCTCAAGCTGGTCGGTGGCCTCGGCGCGGTGCGGGCCGACTACGCCAAGCTGGTCCGCTCCGCCCACACGCTCCGGCAGGAGATCGAGCCCTACCGGACCCGCGCGGACAAACTGCAGCGCCTGATGGAGCGGTTCGAGTTCGACCCGGGCAAACTCGCGACCAACACCGTCGTCGGCCAAGCGAGCTCGGCCTTGCAGCGGGCGGCCACCGGCGGCGGCCTGCAGCTCGGGCCGGTGCGGGAATCCCTCGCGCGCACCACGGAGAAGGAGCTGGGCACGATCCAGTTCGACGCCACCGGGCCCGCGGCGGCCGTCATGGGCTTCGTCGCGCGGCTCGGCACGTTGGGCGTGCCCGTGGTGGTGGACTCCGTGCAGATCAACGCGGACCCGCGCGGACCGGGGATGCTCAAGCTGCATCTGACCGTGATCGTCCTCGACTTCGACCAATGGAAACCCCGGGAGGCCACCCGTGTCTGACCGCCTCGAACCTCTCCTCCGCAAGGTCTGCCTCGCCCTCGCGGTCGTGCTCGTCCTGCGCGTGGGCTATGCCGTGTTCCGGCCGGACCCGCTCGCCGGTCTGCGTATCCCGGAGTTGCCCGCGCTGGCCAAAGACGCCACGAACACCGGGCCCGCCAAGGCCGCCGCGCCCACGAACCTCCTGGCCGGTGCGGCCCGCGGCACCAACACACCGGGCTCCAACGCACTGGCTTCCGCGACGCTTTCTCCGGGAACCAACGCGTCGGCTTCGACCAACATGGTCGCCGCGGTCGGCAGCACAAACGCGCCGGGCACCCATCTCGTCAGCTCGGCGACGAACCTGCCCGCCGGTACGAACGGTGTGGTCGCCCGCACCAACGCGGGCGCGGCCGTTCCGCCGGGGATGCCGCCGGGGATGTTCCCCGGGATGCCGCCCGGCATGATGCCGGGGATGATGCCCCCCGGGATGATGCCCCCCGGGATGATGCCGCCCGGCATGGGCCGCGGCGGCCCGGGCAAACCGCCCGCGCCGCTCTCGCCACTCGTCCAGGCCCGGCTCGACCGCGTGCTGCAGAGCGAGCTGCTGGGGCCGGTCCCGCGCCCGCTGCCGATGGCGCTGCTGGGCATCGCCGGCACCAACGCCTTCCTCCGTGCCGCCAACGGCCAGTCCGGCCTGGTGGGCGAAGGCGGCGAGGTCGGCGGCCTCAAGCTGCTCCGCATCGGCACGAACCGGATCCTCGTCGAAGACGCCGGGACCAAGAAAGAGCTCACCATCTTTGAAGGCGTGGGCGGCGTCAGCCTACTGCCGCCACCCGCCAAACCCACCCCATGAAACCAATGTCCACCGCCTGCCGCCTGTCCTTCGTCCGTGCCGTGCT
>JANNAJ010000329.1:0-6627 GCA_031384285.1 Verrucomicrobiota bacterium | reverse complement strand
TCGCCGCCAGCAAACAGGTCGGCGGCCCGATGTCCTTCGGCGTGGTCATCATCACCGTGGTCTACCTCCCGATCCTCGCCCTCACCGGCATCGAGGGGAAGATGTTCCACCCGATGGCGATGACCGTGATGCTCGCCTTGGGCGGCGCGCTGGTGTTGGCGCTGACCCTCATGCCCGTCCTCTGTTCGTTCCTTCTGCGCGGCAGGATCACCGAGGAGGACAACTGGCTCATCCGTTCCGCGAAGGGCGTCTACCTGCCCACGCTCGACCTCGCGCTGCGCCTGCGCTGGCTGGTGGTCGCGGCGGCATTGCTGCTCTTCGCCGGTTCCCTCTGGCTCTCCACCCGGCTGGGCGCGGAATTCGTGCCCAAGCTCGACGAAGGTTCCATCACGGCCATGCTCTACAAGCCCGTCGGCATGAGCATGGAGGAATCGGTCCGCACCGACATCGAGGTGACGAAGCAGCTCCTAGCGGAATTCCCCGAGCTGACGCGCATCTTCACGCGCATCGGCACCAGCGAGATCGCGTCCGACCCGATGCCCCCGAACGAGAGCGACGTCTACGTCTTCTACAAGCCGTTGGCCGAGTGGCCGGGATCGGCGGGCCGTCCCAAGACCAAGGCGGAGCTGCGCGAACAGATGGAATCGAAGCTCAAGAAGATCAACCCCGACTACGACATCCTCTTCGCCCAGCCCATCGAGATGCGCGCCAACGAGATGCTCGAAGGCACCAAGGCGGAGCTGGCCGTGAAGGTCTTCGGCGACGACTACGACGTCCTCGAGAAGCTCGCGGGGCAGATCAAGGACATCCTCGAGAAGACCCCCGGTGTGGCGCAGGTGGAACACGAGACCGAAGGCCGCACCCCGCAATTGCAGATCAAAGCGAAGCACGACGTGCTCCGGCGTCACGGGCTCCAGGCGGGTGAGGTGAACCGGGCCGTCAACGCCGCTCTGGCCGGAAAGGTCGTCGGCCAGTTGGTGGACGGCAACCGCCGCTTCGACATCGTGGTGCGGTTGCCGGAAGAACTCCGGGCCGATGACGGGCAGATCAAGAAGCTGCCCTTGCGCGTCGGCGAGCATGGTCTGCTTCCTCTCGGCGACGTCGTCGAGTTCGCCACCGTGAAGACGGTGGAACCGATCCAGCGCGACGATGGACAGCGTCGTGCCGCCCTGATGGTGAACCTCAAGACCCGCGACATCGAAGGCTTCGTCGGCCTGGCCGGGCAGACCATCCGCGACCAGGTGAAGTTGCCGGACGGTTACCTCGTGGAGTTCGGCGGCCAGTTCAAGAATCTCATCGAAGCACGACAACGCCTCATGGTCGTCGTTCCCGCCGCGCTGGCGCTCATCTTCGTGCTCATCTTCCTCGCGTTCGGCTCGCTCCGGCAGGCGTCGCTCGTCTATTCGGGCATCCCGCTCGCCGTGACCGGCGGCATCGCCGCGCTCTGGCTTCGCGGGATGCCCTTCAGCATCACCGCCGCCGTCGGGTTCATCGCGCTCGCCGGCGTGGCCGTGCTCAACGGCATCGTGCTGGTGAGCTGCTTCAACCAACTCCGCGAGGAGGGGAAGACGCTCCTTTCCGCCGTGCGGGAGGGAGCCCTCACGCGGTTGCGGCCCGTGCTGATGACCGCCGCGGTCGCGTCGCTCGGATTCGTCCCGATGGCCATCGCCACCGGCGCAGGCGCCGAGGTGCAGCGGCCGCTGGCCACCGTCGTCATCGGCGGGATCCTGAGCTCGACCCTGTTGACGCTCGTTCTGCTTCCCGTGCTCTACGCATGGGCCGAGGAGAAGAAACCGGTCGCCGGAGCGTGAGGAGGGCGCCGGCCGCCGACAAGGCGTCCCGGAGCATCAAGGTTTCGACGCACCCGGGGCCGAGGCTCCGGGTGCGGCCGCCGGACGCGGACGGTTCGTCGCGCTCCTCTTGACGCGAGCGAGGTTCGCCTCGACGTCCTTGGCCGCCTGGGTCTCCACGCCCGGCTTGCCGAGGAAACCGAGGTCGCGGAACCAGTCCAGGTAACGCGCCGACCAGGTGCCGTAGGAGATCCCGCCCATGTTGCTCGAGGCGCCGGTCGCGGGCGGCTCGCCCGGGCCGACCTTGTCGCCGGGATGATGTCCGCGCGCGTAGATGTGCATCTCGACGTTGGGGACGCTGTCGTCCAGCAACGCGGTGAAATATTGGTTCGCCCAGACCGCGTGGATCCAATCGCCCCAACCGGCACAGGTGATGAACGCCGGAGGGGCATCCCGGGGGATGGGCGGCGTGCCGCCGTTCGCGAAGAACGACGGACCGGGATAGATGCTGGCCACGAAATCGGGGCGCGACGAGACCTTCGCCAGCGGGTTGCCGTCGACGTCGTTCTTCCGGTCGAACTCTTCCCAGACGAGCGATGAGTTGGCGGCCAGCTCGGCGCCGGCGGAGAAGCCCATGATACCGATCTTCTTGGGGTCGAGGTTCCAGGCCTTGGCATGCGCGCGGACCAGCTTGATCGCCTGCAACGCATCGTTCACGCCGTCGGTCTTGGGCTCATAGCCGTCGCTGCGGAGACGGTTGCGGAGGAGGATCGTGCTGACGCCGTGGTTGGCGAAGAACGGCACGAACGGTGACGCCTCGCCCGCGTTCAGCGAAGCGTGCCCGCCGCCGCCGGCCAGGATGATGGCGGCACCGGTGGCGAGCTGGCCGTTGCCCGGGTGGAACTCGATCGAGGGGTTGTGGATGTGGGTGATCGCCCCGACCTGCCCCGGTGCCCACATCCGGTACACCTCGGGTTCGCGGATGTCCTGCGCCCGGAGATAGGGCGAACCGGGCGGATAGAGCGCGATGACCACGCCTCCCGGCAGGATCGTCTGCGGCGCGTACGGTGCCTCGGTCTTCGGCCCGGGCATCGGGACGCCGGCAGGCGCAGGCGGAGCCGGCAACGGGGCGTCCGCGACCGACGACGACGCGGCCAGCACGCCGGACAAGAGAAGGACGAGGAGCGGAGTCGATCTGCGTTTCATGGTGATGGAGGGGACCGGCCCAGCATGTCGGGCCGCGACGCCGCGAGAAAGCCGATTCAACGGAGCAGGGTCCGCAGTCGGACCGAAGGCCAGAGCTGGAGAGGCGCGGCCCGACGGCCCCCGGAGCAAGGCCGAAGGGCCGTTCCGCCATCGCCCCGGCCCCCAAATCGCTTGCGCCCTCGGCGGCGGCCGCTAGACAACGCGCCCCGTGTCCATCCAAGAACGCTTCGTCGACCGCATCGCCGCCGAGTTGAACGTCCCGGCGAGCAAGGTGTCCGCCACCGCCAAACTGCTCGCCGAGGGCGGCACCGTGCCGTTCATCGCGCGTTACCGGAAGGAGATCACCGGCAGCCTCGACGAGGTCGCCATCACCGCCGTCCGCGACCGCATGGCCCAGCTCGTCGAGCTCGAGGGACGCCGCGACGCCATCGTCCAGTCGCTCGCGGAGCGGGACCTCCTCACCGACCCGCTCAAGACCGCCATCGCCGAAGCCGTCACGTTGTCCGAGCTCGAGGACCTCTACGCGCCTTATCGTCCGAAACGCCGCACCCGCGCGACCATCGCGAAGGAGGCCGGTCTCGAACCGCTCGCCGACCAGATCTTCTCGCAGCAGGCCGCCATCGATCCGCTCGCCGCCGCGGCGGCGTTCGTCGACGTCGCGAAGAACGTCGCCGATGTCGCGGCCGCGTTGGCGGGAGCGCGCGACATCCTGGCGGAACGCTTCAGCGACGATGCCACCGCCCGCGCCAAGCTGCGCGACCTCTACTGGAGGGCCGGTGTGGTGCGCTCGAAGGTGCTCACCGGGAAGGAGACCGAGGGAGCCAAGTTCAAGGACTACTTCGACTGGACCGAGCCCGTCGGCAAGATCCCCAGCCACCGGCTGCTCGCCATCCGCCGCGGCGAGGAGGAGGGATTCCTGCTGATGCGCACCCAGCCGCCCGAGGAGGACGCCATCGGCATCCTCATGGAGCTCTTCATCAAGGCCCGAGGCACGCCCGGCGCGGAGCAGGTGCGGCTGGCCGCGGTCGACTGCTACAAGCGCCTCGTCGGGTTCGCCATCGAGGCCGAGGTCCGCATGGAGGCCAAGAAACGCGCGGACACCGAGGCCATCCGCGTCTTCGCCGACAACCTCCGCGAGCTGCTCCTCGCGCCCGCCCTCGGCCAGAAGAACGTGCTCGCGATCGACCCCGGGTTCCGCACCGGTTGCAAGACCGTGGCGCTCGACCGCCAAGGAAAGCTGCTCCACCAGACGGTGATCCACGCCACGGCCGGCGGCGCGTCGCAGGTGCGCGAGGCGGCGGAGGTGGTCCGCGCCATCGTCGCGAAGTTCTCGATCGAGGCCGTCGCCATCGGCAACGGCACCGCGGGCCGCGAGACGGAGCAGTTCATCCGCGCGCTCAAGCTCCCGCCGGCCGTCGTGGTCGTGATGGTCAACGAGAGCGGAGCGTCCATCTACTCAGCCAGCGACGTCGCCCGCGAGGAGTTCCCCGACCAGGACCTCACCGTCCGCGGCGCGGTGAGCATCGGCCGCCGGCTCATGGACCCGTTGGCGGAGCTCGTGAAGCTCGACCCGAAATCGATCGGCGTCGGCCAGTACCAGCACGACGTCGACCCGTCGGCCCTCAAGCGCGGCCTCGACGACACCGTGGTCTCCTGCGTGAACCGCGTCGGCGTGGAGCTTAACACCGCCAGCCGCCAGCTGCTCAGCTACGTCTCCGGTCTCGGGCCTTCGCTGGCGGCCAACATCGTCGCCCACCGCGACGCCAACGGTCCGTTCCGCTCCCGCCGGGAACTGCTCGAGGTGCAGCGGCTCGGACCGAAGGCCTTCGAGCAATGCGCCGGCTTCCTCCGCATCCGCGGCGCGGCCGATCCGCTGGACGCCAGCGCCGTGCATCCCGAGCGCTACGAGCTGGTAGACGCCATGGCCCGCGACCTCGGCTGCGGCGTGAGCGACCTCGTGCGCGACAGCTCGCTCCGCGCGCGCATCCAGCCGGAGAAGTACGTCACCGGATCGGTCGGGCTGCCCACGTTGAAGGACATCCTCGACGAGCTCGCCAAGCCCGGCCGCGACCCGCGCCAGAGATTCGAGGTCTTCGCGTTCCAGGAGGGCGTGGAGAAGATGGAGGACCTCCGACCCGGCATGAAGCGGCCCGGCATCGTCACCAACGTCACCGCCTTCGGCGCGTTCGTGGACATCGGCGTCCACCAGGACGGCCTCGTCCACGTGAGCCAGCTGGCGGACCGCTTCGTGAAGGAGGCGTCCGAGGTCGTGAAGGTGGGCCAGAAGGTCCACGCCACCGTCACCGAGGTGGATCTCGAGCGGAAGCGGATAGCGCTGTCGCTCCGCGCCAATCCCCAGATCGGCGCGCCGAAGGAGCAGCGCACCTCGCCCGCCGGTCCGCGCCCGCCCGCCCCTCCGCGTCGTCCCGGTGGCCCCGGTCCGCGGACGTCCCATGATCTCGGCGGGAACGCGTGGAGCGCGTTGTCCGAGGCGTTCGACAAAGCACAGGCGAAGAACTGATCGGCCGACCGCGATCCGGACCACCCGGCCGTCGATCTGGACGGGTCGGCGCCGGAGGTCGAAGAGCGCAGAACGGTTCCGCCAAGAAACCCCGGTACGACGACGCTCAGAACGAGAGCGTCAGCCGCAGCCCCGCGACAAAGACGTCGGGGATCCGACCCGAACCGCCCGGGTCGACGATGTATTGCAGGTCCGGCTGGATCGCCAAGTGTTCGCCGACCACGAACAGATGCGTCAGCTCGGCGACCATCTCGTGGTCCCTGCCACCGCCGGCCGCGCGGACCGCTGCCGCCCCGAGCCGGGTGTAGACGAGCGCGATCCCCGTGATGTCGCGGCCCCGCGAAGGCACCAGCCCCGTGTGGTCGACCCCGGTCTCGGTGTCGAAGACGACCCGGTTGCGGTCCGATCCCCGCGCCGTCCCCGCGCGGACGAACGCGCTCAACCCTCTCGGACCGTCTCCTTCCGCTCCGCGTTCGCGGTACATCCACTGGTCCGCGATGGCGTACATCCCTCCGTCCCCGCGGTGCGCCTGACGGCCGTCCAGGTCGTCGAACGCCTTGGTGTCGGCGAACACGCCCAGCTTGAAGATCCCGCGCAACCGATGGTCGTCGGGCGCCGTGTGCGTCCGGTACGCCATCTCGGCCCCGCCGAAGACCCCGTCGCGTCCGTCGTACCGCCACGTCACGTTGTGCGGGTTGGACACCGGCGTCCCGACATCGCCGCTGAAGACCATCGCCATAACCGAAAAGGCCTCGCCCGGTGCCCAACGCACGCGGAACCCCGGCGACGACAGCGGGAAGATCGGGGCCGGCAGGTTCGCGCCCACGACCGGAAAGGTGCCGAAACTGTTGTTGAGGTAGAGCGAAGCGCCTTCGGACACGAAGCACTCCTTGTCCGCCGCGATCTGCCCGATCCGCAGCGACCACCGCCCGTCGTCGAGCAGCTGCTGGAACCACAGCTTGTACAGCCGGACACCGTCGTACGTGTCGATGTTGCTCACCACGCCGAGGTCCCCGGTGTGGTTCTGGCTCAGGCTCTCGCCGTGCGGGAAGATCGTGTTGACGTAGATCGATGCGCCGCCCCAGCCCGCGATCTTCCCTAGGTTGAAGC
>JANNAJ010000304.1:0-4306 GCA_031384285.1 Verrucomicrobiota bacterium | reverse complement strand
ATCACCTCGCCGCCGGTGCGCTTGGCGATCTCCTCCATCCGCGCGAGGTCGGGCACCAGGGAGCGGAACTCCTCGGCGGCCGGGTCCGAGCTCCACCCGGCCTCGTCGCGGCCGATCTCGCCGCCCATCGAATTGGTCGCGCTGGCGGTCGCCTTGAACCCGCCGCTGAGCCGCGGCACGTAGGTCGCCTCGTACAATCCGGGCTCGGCCGAGGAGGCCTCCGCCTGGAGCCGCATCGGACCGGCGGCGCCGGTCGCCGGCTCCGCGTCGAAGACGACCGGCTCGACCGTGATGCCGACGGCCGCGTCGTCGACCGGCTGGTACTTCGGGTCGCGGACGCGCACCTGGAGGCGGACCGCGCCGTCGGCGTCGTCGGGGACCGGCTCGACCGAGAGCTCGACGCGTTCCGGCACGTCGGAGATGAGCCAGCGCACGAGCTGGCGCCATGATTTGTCCATGTCCGCCCGGGACGCAGGATCCTTCATGCCCCAACGCCAGACGTCGCCGACGGGGAGCGCGGCGGTGCGACCGCGGCCGAACCGCTGGATGACCAGGGCGGGATGCTCCTTGCCGGCGGCGTCCGCGACGGTGGCGACCACGCTCGCCCCGGGTTTGACGCCGTGCACGGGGTTGAAGACCTCGAAGCCGGGCATGTCGTCGATGCGCGTCCGTTCGTCGGATTCGTTGTCCCGCACGCGGGCCCACGGTTGCAGCCAGCCTTCGCGGGCGAGACCGAATTTCAGCGGACCGGCCGGATGCACGGATTCCGCGCGGTCGAGATAGACCGGCAACATGTCGCCGATGGGCGTGCGCTGGTAGTGCCCTTCCTGGAACGATTCCATGCCGCCGAGCATCAGGAATCCGCCGCCGCGCTCGGACACGAACTTCTGCAGCAGCAGCGCCTGCTCGGGCGTGAAGAACTCCGCCTCGAGGTCGTCGATGATCACCGCCTGGTAGCCGTAAAGCTCCTCCGCGGTGCGCGGGAACCCGCTGCGCAGCTCGACCTCGTCGCGCGTGTTGAGACGGGTGAGCACCGGTTGGTCGTAGCGTTCGGTCGCCTCGCGCGTCTGGTCGCCGAAGCCGCGGAAGAGCGGGTTGCTGGTCTCGCCCGCGCGCCCGCGGAACTCGAACTTCGGCTCGCGCTTGGCGATGCGGATGAGTCCGACCATCTGCACCTGGTCGTCCTCTGCGACGGCGCGGTTGAGGAACTTGAACTCCCAGTTCGGCCGGCCGGCGACGTACAGCACGCGGAACGGGCCCTGCCCGCGGTCGGCGACGACGACGCGCGCGTTGTTGGCCAACGTGGCCTCCGCGGAGTTCGTCGCCGCGCCGCCCCGGTCGATCTCCGAGGCGGTGCCGACGCGGAGCTGGTAGAAGGACACGCCGGGCCTCTCGGGCTTCAGGTTGAACCGCAGCGCGGCACCTTCGCCGTCGGCGCGCCCGCGGACGGTCTGCTCGCCCATCACCTTGCCCGTCCGGTCGCGCAGCCGAGCCAGCACCTTCTCGCCGCCGAACCCGGCAGCGGTGACGTCGGCCTGGACCGTGACCGGCGCGTCCTCGAAGACCGTCTGGCTCACCGTGACCTGGCGGAGCGAGATGTCCTTCACGGCGTCGCGGCGGCCGAGGACGACGGGATAGACCTGCGGCACGCCCGCGAGGTCGGGCAACGGGCCGTGGATGTCGGTGGCGTTGCCATCCGTGAACAAGAGGATGCCGGCGAGGGGACGTCCCTTGGAACGCTCCGCGAGGCCGCGCAGGGCCGCGCCGATCGCGGACGAGCGGCCGGTGAAATCGAGCTCCGCGAAATCGCGCACGTTCTGGATCCGCGCGTCGAAGGCATAGCGCCGGACGTCGAATCCTTCCGCCAGTTTCCCGGGCCAGGCGGAACGGCCCGGATCGAGCAGCTCACGGAGTTCTTCGCCGCGCGTCCGGGCGTCGCCGGCGTCGCGGACCTGCAGGCTCCGGGAATTGTCGGCCACGACCGCGAAGAGGTTCGCGCCCGGCCGCGCGCGTCGGCCGGTCCAGAGCGGTTCGAGCAGGCACGCCGCGAGCGCCGCGAGGCCGACGAGCTTGAGCCCGAGGCAGGCCCAGCGCAGGCGACCGCCGGGCATCGACCGATAGCTCCAGGCGAGCAGCAAGGCCACGGCCGCCAAGGCGACCGAGAGCGGCAGCAACCCGTCGGGCCGCGAGAAGGTGAGGGAGGCGAAGGTCATCCGTTCGGCCTCGGGAACATGGCTGCGGCGCGCATCACTTGTCCTTCCCCAGATCCTCGTAGTACCGGCGCACGAGCTCGGAATAGCGCGTCGGCACCGGGTCGCGGTCGATGGGCACCAAGGTCTCCTCGGGGGTGCGGCGGGCGAGCTCTTCGCGGATGCGGTCCCGGACCTCGACGAGCGGCCTCACGACCTTGAGCCGCACGTCCGCCCAGTCAGGCTTCTTGAGGTCGCGACGGTACTCGAGACGCATCAGGCGCGCCTGCTCGCGCGCCGTGGCGAGGCTGCTGCGGAGATCGGGTTGGTCCACCATGTCCTCGACGTCGCGCAGGCGATCGGCCCACGGCGCGAAATCGCCGCCGGTGATCGGGCCCGCGGCATCGGCGCCCCCTCCGCCTCCGCCTCCGCCGCGTTCCTGGCGACCGCCGAGCATCTGACTGAGATCGAGCCCGCCGCGGCCGGCGGTATCCGGACGTCCGTCTTGCTGCGGTGAACCCGGCGGCCGTCCGCCACCCGCTTGGCCGGTGCCGGGTTGCCTGCCTTCTGGTTGCGACGCCTGTTGTCCGGCTTCATCGGATGGCTGCGGTGGGCCCTGGCCTTGGCCTGGCGCGCCACCCGGTCCGGGCTGACGCCCTGGTTCGCCGGGCGCTGCGCCTTGGTTCTGGGCCGTTGCCGCCGGGTCTTTTGCTTCGCCGTCCGTGGCGGATCCTGGGCCGGGCTGCGGTCCGGTTCCTTCCTTTCCGGAACGTCCCGCCTGCGCGGCACCTTTCGCTTGGGTGACGGAGTTGGTGCCGGAGCGCTGGGCGCCGTCGCCGGCCTGCGCCATCTCGCGATCGAGTTGCCGGGTGAGCGTATCCAGTTCCTGTTGGGCCAGGCGCAATGCCTCGGTGTCGTCGCCGAGAACCTTCTCGGCCGCGCGTTCGACGCCTTGCCGGAGAGCATCGATGGCCGCCCGGGCGCGCGCTTCCGAGGCGCGGGCCGGTGTGTCTTGGCCTTGGCGGAGCATCTCGGCGGTGAGCTCGATGGCTTTCGCGCCGTCCTGCGAGGACTTGTCCTGCAACCGGTCGTAGAGGCTGCGCGTCATCATGCGGTTGCGGATGAGGTCTTCCTGGAGCTTCTTCGCGCTCTCGGCGTCGGCCTGGCTGGCCTTGCGGAGGGTGTCGTAGAGCTGGCGCGAGACGAGCGGTTCGGAGGACTCGGCCTGCTGCGACACCTGGGTGGCGCGTGCGAGGAGGTTGGTCATGCGGGCCCGTTGCAGATCGAGCTGGTCGATGACTTTCTGGCGTTCGTCGGATCCGCCGAGCGTCTTGCGGTCCGGTGTGTCCAACGCCTCGAGTTTCTTGGCGACCTCCTCTTCCTTGCGCGCGAGCTCGCGGGCCTGTTCGCGCATCTCGCGCATCTCCTCGGCGAACTCGCTGGAGTTCTGCTTGCGGAGCTCGTCGCGCATCTCCTGGAGGTGGCGCTGGGCCCGGGTGCCGGCGGCGAGGGCCTGCTGGACCTTGCCGTCGCCGGTCGCCTCGGCGGCGCGCTGGAGTTCGTCGCGGGTCTGGTCGAGCTGCTTGCGCTGCTCGGCCATCCCCGCCTGGTTCTCGGGGCGGTCCATGCGCTGCTGGAGCTCGTCGACCTCGGCGACCTGCTTCTTTTGCTCTTCTTGGAGGCGCTTGAGCTGGCGGCGGACCTCTTCGCGCTCCTTCTCGGTCGTCGCCGCTTGGAGCGAGGTCTGGAGCTCCTTGAGTCGCTCGTTCACGTCTTCCTGGCGGCGTGCAAGTTCCTTGAGGCGGTCCTGTACCTGGAGCTGCTCGCGGCGGCTCTCGTCCTGCGGCGCGCGGGCCTGGCGCTGGGTCTCGTAGCGGTCCTCGGATTGGGTGAGCTCCAGCTCGTCGAGTTGCCGCTGGTTGCGTTGATCGCCTTGTTGTTGGCCTTGGCCGCGGCTCCGCGAGCGGGTCACGGAGGTCTCGCGGGCCTGGAGCTTGAGCAACGCCTGATACGCGGCTTGTCCGGCGACCAGCGCATCGGAGAGCGCGGCCGGTGAACCCTTCGCCTTGTCGAGCTCGCCGAGCGACCGCTCCATCTGCGAGATGGCGGCCGACCAC
>JANNAJ010000292.1:0-17840 GCA_031384285.1 Verrucomicrobiota bacterium | reverse complement strand
TAGTCCGGGCCAGCATCGTTCAGCCCGGTCCCGCTCAAGCGCAGCGTGGTCGATCCTGCAAGGTCGGGTTCGATGGCCTGCCCCGCGTCATCGGTGAGCAGGATGATGCGGCTGCCATCGGCCCCTGCGTCGAAGCGACCGAGAGCCGTCACGGTCTGCGCGGCCGTGCCGACGCCGGCGGAGACGCGGTCCAGCCGGTAGTTGGCCCGATAGGTGGTCGATGGGAACACGAGATAGATGCGCTGGCGTCCTGCGGAAAAGGACCGCGTGTAGTTCAGCCAGTCGCCTTCGGCAGGATTGAAGAGCGAGTAGTTTTCCGGGACGCGGACGCCGCCGTGGAACGCCGGCGCATCCGGCCCGGACAGGCCGGGCTGCTCGGGCGGGGAGGACCGGTAAAGGTTGACGCCGAACTGCTCGCTGAAATGGAAATCCACCTCAGGCTTGCCGGCGCGCTTCGCGTACTGGCCGGGCACGAACGGATGGCTGCTCGCCGCCGCACTATGCTGTCCGCCGCCGAAGTCGTAGTCCTCCAACTCCACCACGAGGGCGCGGTCGTAGGCGGCGGCCACCGCAGAGCCGAGGCTGAACCGCGCGGGGGAATTGGCGACGCCACCGCGCAGGTCGAGCCGGTAACGCCGGCCGGCCTCCAACCGGAACGGGTCCGAGACCTGGAAGAACGGGGGATTGACCGGCGGGAAGGTCAGCAGCGCGCGTTCCGCTCCGTCCGGCGGCGATAAGAGCAGCGCGCTGCCGGCTCCGGCGGTGAGCACGAAGCGGCGGGTCGAGGTCGCCGCGGGCCGCAGGAAGGCGAGCGCGCGGTTCGCGTCGGCCCCGGTGCCAAAGGGCGCGTTGGCAAAGCTGGGCAGCGTTCCTAGCTCGTACGGGAACACCGGCCAGCCCGGGCTCGCGGTGACCGGTGCATCGAACGTCGGCGCGGTGTAGAGTTCACGCCGCGCCACGCCCGGCACCAGTCGCGCGGTCGTGAAGCCCGCCTCGCCGGTGACGATGTTGCCCGCCGTGTCGCGCACGCCCGCGACGCGCACCTTGTGCCGGATGTTCTCAAGCAACGGCGCGGTGAGGAGTTCCACATCGTGACCGTTCGCCGACAGCGTCGCGGTGCGGATGGGCACTGCCGGCGTGAGCGCATAGTTCGCGACGACAGTTGCGCTGGCCGGATCGAGCGCTTGGTCGAAGCGCAGGAAGACGCGGTCGAGCGTCGGTTCGCCGAGCGCCGCGAGCAGCACCGCCGGACGGGCGTCGACCGTCGGGCGCAGTTGGACGAACGGCACGGTCTCCTCCGGCTGACTTGGGCTGGACCAAGTCAGACGCGTCCGGCCGGAGCCGCCGACGGCGAGTTCAAGGACCAGGTCATGGGCACGCCCGGCTTCGAGGAAGATGCTTCCGCGTGCCATCTCGTCGAAGAGGAACCGCTCGTTGAACACCAGTCGGCCGTCCACCCACAGCCGTCGCAGGCCCGAACCTTCCGCCTGCGGCAGCGCGAACTCATACACCTCGGAGAAGCGCGGCGTGATCCGGCCGGTCCAGCGCGCGAAGAAAGTCCCGCCCACGGACGGGTCGGGACCGGCGAAGCCCCAGTTGAAGTCGACGTTGCCGTCGAGCCGCGACAGCAGGAGTGCGAGGGGCTCGAAGAGGCCCGGTTGGGAATACTCCGCGCGCAGGCCGTAGCCGGTGAAGGTCTCGCTGGTCGTGGCGGTCGGCAGCGCGCGGCCCGCGCGGTCGGTGAGCGTGGCGGCGAGTTCGAGCCGGTAGCGTCCGGCGGCGAGCGGTGGATCGAACTGGAGATAGACGGCGCTGTTCGCGTCGTCGAACGCGAAGCCGCCGCGCGTCACCAGCGTGTCATCCCCGGTGTCGAAGGTGAGGTCCGGCCCCGCGTCGCGCAGGCGGAAGCTCTCCGCCGTGACGGAGTCGTGTTTGATCGGCTCGCTGAAGGTGGCGACGAACTGGCGCAGCTCTTCGCTGCCCGTCGCGTCGGCCGGCGACACGCGGACCAGTTCCGGCGCGATGAGGTCCTCTGCCAAGGTGACGGTCACCGGTTCGCTCCATGCCGCGTTGCCACCGGTGTCGAACGCCTTCGCACGGACCACGAAGCTGGTCTTCGTCGCCGTCAACAGCGGCGCGGGCAACGTCTGTTCGAACGGCGGGCTGCTGTCCGTCGCGGCCAGTTGGCCGTCGAGATAGAACTCCACGCTCCGCACCTGCACGTCGTCGCGGGCCGCGGCGGCGGCGGTGAAGAACTTGCCCGACTCGACCGTGTCGCCTGGCGCGAGCACGCGCACCGCCACCGTGGGCGGCGTGGTGCCGGTGTCGGTCGCGAGGTAGTTGATGACGAGGAAGCCATCCAGGCCGTCGGCGACGTAGGCGCGGCCGTTGTCCACCGCGAGCGAGTATGCGATGCCGGGCGTCGGGAGCGTGACCACGAGCGCCGGCTCGGCGTCGGGCGAGGTCACATTGTAGAGCGAGAGGTCGTGGTCGCCTGCCGGAGTCTCAACCGTCGAGTTGCGCCCGACCGCGCCGAGCAGCAGTCCGGTGCCGTTGAGCACGGACTGCTTCCAGCCGAACTGCGTGGTGCTCCCCGTGTGCAACGGCCGCGGGTTGACCGGGTCGCTCACGTCGAAGGTGATGACCCCGCGCGGATACGTGACCCACGCGACGCCGTCCGCGACGAACACATCCTTCACCTCCATGCCGAACGGCAAGGTGGGAAAGAAACTGCCCACGAGGTCCAAACCGGCGGGCGTGGGCCGCAGGATGGACACCGAAGAGGCGTGGGCCGCGTAGAGCAGCCCGCCGCCGGGAGTGAGGCGTTTCACCGGGAAGGTGAGGGCGAGGCTGCGCAGCCGTTCGCCGCTCGTGGCGTCGAGCGTGTGGATCCGGTTGTCGGACGTGCCGGCATAGACGCGGTTCCCGAGGATGGCCACCGCCTCGACCCGGCCGGTGAACTTCACCTGCCGGAAGATGCGGGCCCCGGCGGGGTCCGTGATATCCACCAACGCGAGCCCCTGCGCGCCGTCGGCGACGGCGAGCACGCTGTTGCCCAAAGCCACGGCGGTGGCGGAACCCGGCGTGTCCACCGCGCCGATGACCGAAGGCGCGAGGCCACCCAAGATGTTGACGAGCGCCACGCCGGCGTCGCCGAGCGCGACGGCAGCCAGGCCATTGGCGGTGGCGACATGGACCGCCTCGCCGGGCAGGCGCAGCGAATTCAGGATGCCCACCACGGCGGGTCGGCCATCGAGGGGATTGCTGCCCTGTGCGATCTCTTCTCCGTCGCTGACGCCGTCGTGGTCGGAGTCGCGGCCATTGGCATTGGTGCCGATGACAAATTCCGCTCCGTTCACCAGCCCGTCGCCATCGGTGTCGGGCAAGGCTTCCTCGCGCCAAGGCACGCTGGGCAGGGCGGCCCGCACACCGGCGGCCCCGGTGCGGTCATCCGCCCAGCCGTAACTGCGGGTCTGCGGGTCGAACAGGTGGATCCGATACGCCGTGTCGGGCGGCAGGATGACCTCGAACGTGCCTTGGTCGCTGGTCTGGCCGCGCACGATGCCGGAGGGAAGTTCGATCGCGTAGAACAGGCTGTTCTCGGTCAGTCCGAAATCCTCGGCTTCGATTGCCATGGCCGTTTCACGGATCTCCCGCCCCGCGGCGCGGAATTCCTCGACGACCGACAGCGCCGCATCGATCACCATGAAGCCACCGCGCACCCCTTGTTCGAGCCCCGTGACGATCTGGTCGAGTTCTTGGAACAGCGCGTCCTCTGCGGCGCCCTGCGGCCTGAATCCGGCCGGTAACGCCCGTGGCGAACCCGCCGCCGTCACCTCGATCTTGCGCCGCAACTCTTGGAGACGGTCTCTGGATTCTTGCACCTGGCGTTGCACCCGGGCGGAAGGATCCCCGCCGTTGCAGGCCGCACCGATGGTTTCTGAAAGTTCGCGGACACGTCGGCCCACCCCATTCTTGGCCCGGCAGAGAGCTGCGTCCAACGAACTCGGCTTACAGCCTTGGGCATCGGCACAGATGCTTTGCATGCGCTCATAAACATCGCCCAGACAGCCCGCCTGAGTCGCCAGCGCATTGCAAAGAGCAGGGCCGTCGTTGTGCAAATCATCGGCTGCGGCTTCCGCCCGGTTATGGGCGGCAATGATGCGGCCCGCCGCCGCCGCGATGGCATCTCTCGCTTTTTCTTTGGTAAGCCCCGCAATGGAGGACCGCAGGGTTTCCGTCTCGCGACGCATGGAACGAAGGCTGTCCGTTAGCCGGCCGCGGAGGCGGTTGAACTCCTGTTCTACCTGCCGGCCGGCGTTTCCACAGTCCAGCAATTCCCCTAACGCCAAGGCACGGTTGATTGCCCGTTTGGCTCTAGCCAAGGGAGTATCCTTGCAGGGATCGGGCGGCGGTGGCGGGTCTTTGGGCTTGGGCGGCGGGTTTTCATTCTTCCTCTGCGGCTTGGGGTTCGGCTTCTTGTAGTTCGGGCAGCCGGGAAATTCCCCATGCCAGCCGGGTTGACGGATGCCCACGCCGGCCAGCGTCTCCACGTAGCTGCCATCGGCGCTGACCTGCATCGGGCCGGCGACTTCCCAGCGGCCGAGGTCGTGGTTGAAACTCCACAGCGCCGACCGCGAACCGGCGGGCAGCGGCAGTCCGGTCACCGGGTCCGGCAGGTTGGGGAAGCGCACGGGCACCGGGCGGTCGAAGTTCTGTCCGCCGTCGCTCTGCACGGTGATAACCACCGGCAGGTCCAGCCCCGGCGGCAACGGCTCCGGCAGCCGGTCGGGTGCGACCGGCGCGAGGCCGATCATGCCGCCACGCGCGCCGGATTCGGAGAAGAGCGCGTTCGGCGGCACCATCAGCTCGATGCCGGCGAGGGCCGGGTTCGCGGCGGCCACGGCCGGCGGCAGCGTGACGCGCGTCTCGGCGGTCATGCTCAGCGGCTGCAACGTGCCCGCGCGGATGAGCGGCAGAAAGATCTCACCCGTGCCGCCCGCGAGATTGTCGGCGCGGCCGGCAGCCGCTTCCCACGCCTTGCCGACGAACGGGTAGTAATTCCCCGCCGGCCACGCGCTGCGGGGCGACGTGCGGCCGTCCACATGGACGAAGAAGCGGCCGGCCGGCGCGGGTTCGAGCCGGAAGTTCCCCAGCGCATCCGTCACCGCGCGGAGCGTCTCCTCCTGGCCATCCACCGTCACGGTCACGCCGGCGAGCGGCTGGTTGATGGATCGCAGGCCGGTCGGGCTGGGCACGAGTTCGCTGGCGAACACGCGGCCGATCACGGCGGTGTCCGGCGTGGGCGTGGTGTTCACCGTGTCGAAGTCGAGCGCCAGGCGTCCGCCGGGCTGCCCGTCCCCGTCGGCATCCACCAACCGGCCCGTGTCGTCACGCACCGCGTCGCCCTCGAACGACACCCGCACCCGCGCGCTGCCGGGGAGCGGCTCAAGATAGAAGAGCGTCGCCGTGCGGCGGTCGGACGACAGTTCGGCCCGCGCGAGCAATCGGCGGCCGGCGAACTCGGCATGAAGATCGTCGGTGCGCAGGAGCGTGTCCACGGCCAGCGCGCGGCTGAAGCGCAGGACCGTCTCGCGGTTCACCGACACGTCGCCTTCGCCGGCGAACGGCGAAGCGGCGATGGAGGTAGGCCGTGGATCCACGTCCAAAGGCGTGCCTGCGCGGTACTCGGCGAGGTTCGACGCGCCGTCGTTGTCAGGATCTTCCGCCGCATCGGCGGCCCGGAGCGGATCGAGCAGCGCCGGACGCCGGAGCTCGAACACGTCGTCGATCCCGTCGCCGTCCGTGTCGAGCGGCTGTGCTAGGGGCACCCGCTGGATACGGTAGAAGGCGGTGGCGCGGTTCACCGCCGTGTCGGGGTCGGTGAGCACGACCGGCGTTGCGGCCCCAAGCGCAAGGGCGACAGGCGACTGGATCTGTGTCACCTGCGAGCCGCGGATGAGCACGTAGTAGCTCGCGGCATCCGCCGGGGCGCGGGCGCTGAAGCGGCCATCGCTGCCCAACTGCGGCGCGCTGACGACCAACTCAGCCGCAGAGGCCCAGGTCAGCGCGGCCCCAAGACCGACCAGACGGCCGAGCCGGCGGAAACTGTGGTGGATGTTCATTGAAAAAGCCTGGCGGCCGGCTCCCGTGCAGCCTGTGCCGACCACGGATAACCACCGGGACCGGCCGTTCTTTCAAAGAAGTTTGAGAAGCGGCGCCGCCAAGCGCCGAAACCGCGTGCCCGGCGGAATCAAGACCACTGGAGACGGGCTCAACCGGATGATCCGGATGGAACCGGCCACTCGTCGATCGAACGTGACCTGGCGATGGACGCCATCGTATCCCCGATCCTGATCCTATCCCGTCGATCCTGTCCTGCCCCGGCTCACAGCGTCAGGCTGTCGAGATAGCTCTGGAGCAGGATCGCGGCGGCCATCTTATCGACCTTCTCCTTGCGGTCGCTGCGGCGGACGTTGCCGGCGATCAGCAGACGGTTCGCTTGGGTCGAGGTGAGCCTTTCATCCCAGAGGCGCAACGGCACGGTGATGGTCTCCTTCAGCACGGCGACGAACTCGCGGACCTTGGCCGCCGCCTCGCCGTAGCTGCCGTCCATGTTGCGCGGCATGCCGACGAGGATGAGCTCGACCTCCTTGGTCCGGATGAGCTCCTTGAGCCGGACCAGGAAATCCGCGAACGGCTCCGCCTCGATGAACTCGAGCGGTTGCGCGATCATCTTCAGCTCGTCGCTCAGCGCGACGCCGATGCGCTTGGTGCCGTGGTCGAGGGCGAGGATGCGCATGAGGAGAAAGGCAGGATGCAGAAGGAAGAATGCGGAAGGACCGCCGGGGGGAAAGCTCAGAGCAGCGAGGCCGAATCCACATCGAGCAGCAGGTCGCACTGCGCCTGCGTGCGGAGGTAGGACGCCGGGCAGTCGGTGGAGACCGGCCCCTGGAGCGCGGCCTTGATGGGGAGGGCCTTCCGTTTCTCGGGCGCGAGACAGATCATCTTCTTCGCGGAGCAGAGCGCGGGGATGGTGAGCGTGAAGGCGTAGGGCGGCACCGCTTCGAGCGACGGGAAGTGGCCTTCCTTCACCTGTTGCATCTTGCAGGCGTCGTCGAGCTTCACGAGCTTGACCGAGTGGACGTCGTCGAAGCGCGCGTCGGGAGGATCTTTGAAGGCGATGTGCCCGTTCTCGCCGACGCCGAGGCAGCAGAGGTCGATCGGTTGGGCCTTCAGCAGCGCCGTATAGCGGGCGCACTCGTCGAGCGGCAGGTCGGCGTCGCCGCCGAGATAGTGGAAGGCGCGCGGGTGGACCAAGCTGGCGACGCGTTCCTTCATGTAGCGGCGGAAGCACGCGGGATGGTCCGCCGGCACGCCGAGGTACTCGTCCATGTGGAAGAGCGTGACCTTCGACCAATCGACGCCGCCGAGCACGACCAGTTCCTTGAGGAAGCGGACCTGCGAATTGCCCGTCGCCAAGATGGCTGCCGCGCTGCCCCGGGCGGCGATGGCGGCGCTGAGCAGGTCGCGGACGCGCAACGCGACCGAAGTGGAAAGCGATGCCGTGTCGGCGAAGACCTCGACGTTGAGCTGGTCGGCACGGAACGAGCGCAGGGGGGTGGGTGCGGCGGTCATGTGGCGGCGGACCCTAAAAGACCGGAGGCCCGGCGCGAACCGAAAAATACCGCCCCGTCCCGGGGATGTCGTGCCAAGGGAGGGCGGGCACTGCCACGCCACGGCAACTGCGGCGAGAATCCGCGCAGCGGGATCATGGCTCCTCGGGTCGGCCGCGATGCTTCGCTGGTGGCCGGCACGATCACGGCGACGCGGCAGCGTCGCCCTACCGATCTTGGCCAAGTGGTCGCCGCCGTGGTTTGTCCGAGTTTTTTCTTTGCAGGCGCGGGACGCTCGACTATCTACCCGGCCCCGGTGCGCGAGATTAGCTCAGTGGTAGAGCATTCGCTTCACACGCGAGGGGTCCCAGGTTCAAACCCTGGATCTCGCACCATCCGCCCCTTCCGCCTCGATTCCTTCTCTTGCCCTTGCCGAGGTTCCGCAAGCCGGAGGCTTGCTAGCCATTAGCCGGGGGGTGAGCGCCAGCGACACCCCCGGAACCGTGTGATAGGCGAACGCACCACGCAGTGGTGCCAGCGGTGCGGGAAACCCGGGACGGCGCGGACCGGGAGTGAGAATCTGGAAATCAGGAAAACAGGAACCGATGGCGCTGTTTCCTGCTTTCCTGATCAGGAACCGCTGCCGGTTTCTGGCAGCCGCTCCGGGGTGCATGATGTGGCGCGGCGAGTCCGGGGGGGCGTTCGCGGACTCGCGCAACCCCGGCTCATTGCCGGCAACCTTGCAGGTTGCTCTGCTTTATCCCGTTCTTGCGCAGAACTCCTAGCTTCCTCTTCCATCTCGCGATTCAACCATCCGTCCGCATGATCACCAGCGCCGTCACGATCTCCCTCGTCCCCGAAGCCCGCGGAGGTCCGTTCGTCTTCTGGGACGATCTGGAGGCGGGTTGCGCCAAGGCCGCGGCGCTCGGATTCGACGCCATCGAGATCTTCCCGACCCACGCGGATGACCTCGACGGCCTGGCCTTGCGCGAGCTGCTGCGGAAGCACGGCCTGCGTCTCGCCGCGGTCGGCACCGGCGCGGGCTGGGTCCGGCGCAAGCTGCGGCTGACCGATCCCGATCCGCATGTCCGCATGTGCGCCCGGGACTTCATCGGCGCGGTCATCGATTTCGCGGGCGGCTTCGGCGCACCGGCCATCATCGGCTCCATGCAAGGGCGTTGGGGCGACGGCGTGTCCCGGGAGCAGGCGCTGGCCTGGCTCAAGGAGGAGCTCGACCAACTCGGGCCGCGCGCGCACGCGCTGGAGACGCCGCTGCTCTACGAGCCGCTGAACCGCTACGAGACCAACCTCTTCAACACCGTCGCCGATTCGCTCGGGTTCCTGGCGACCTTGCGCACGCAGAACGTGAAGCTGCTCTGCGACCTCTTCCACATGTCCATCGAGGAGGCCGACATCGCCGGCGCGCTGAAGCTCGCCGGACCCAAGCTCGGGCACGTCCACTTCGCGGACTCGAACCGCCGCGCCATCGGATGGGGCCACACCGACATCGCGCCCGTCGCGGAGGCGCTGAAGTCGATGGGCTACGCCGGCCACGTGAGCGCGGAATGCCTGCCGTTGCCGGACAGCGATGCCGCGGCCGCGCAGACCATCGCGAGCTTCCGTCGTTGGTTCCGCTGAGGCGAATCCATGTAGTAAAGGCTTGGGTGGAACCGGTCACCAGCCCGCCGCTCCGGGTGCGCCGGGAATGCACTCTTTGGTGGGCGCGCTGGCGGTGCCGATGCTCGGCGGCAAGTTGCCGCCGAGAACGGCCAGGTTGGCCGTGCCACCCGGATCAGTCTGCATGGTTTCGCTGAGACGGGCCGGGCCGGACCCGGTGGCGGTGGCTTCGCGACGACTTCGGGCTTGCCGCGGACACGGGTTCCCGGAAGCGTGCCCACCGCTTCACCGCATCCAATCTATGGCAAAGAAACCTCTTCGCATCGGGCTCATCGGCTACAGCTTCATGGGCCGCGCCCACAGCAACGCCTTCCATCAGGTCAACCACTTCTTCCCCTCCGGATACGAGGTCGTCCCGCAGGCGGTCTGCGGCCGCGATGCCGCCAAGGTGCAGGAGTTCGCCGACAAGTGGGGCTACAAGTCCATCGAGACCGACTGGCGCAAGCTGATCGCGCGCGACGACATCGACGTGGTCGACATCGCCACGCCGAACAACATGCACGCGGAGCAGGCCATCGCCGCGGCCAAGGCGGGCAAGATGATCCTCTGCGAGAAGCCGCTCGGCCTGGATTCCAAGGAGGCGGAGAAGATGCTCAAGGCCATCGAGAAGGCGGGCGTGCCCAACATGGTCTGGTACAACTACCGCCGTTGTCCCTCCGTGGTGCTGGCCAAGCAGATCATCGACTCGGGCAAGCTCGGCCGCGTGTTCCATTACCGCGCGAACTTCCTGCAGGACTGGACCATCAACCCCGAGCTGCCCCAGGGCGGCACCGGTCTCTGGCGTCTCGACGCCAAGGTCGCCGGCTCCGGCGTCACGGGCGACCTTCTCGCGCACTGCATCGACACCGCCATGTGGCTCAACGGCGGCATCAAGGACGTGAGCGCGATGACCGAGACCTTCGTCAAGGAGCGCAAGCACAACGTCACCGGCAAGGTCGAGAAGGTGACCATCGACGACGCCTGCCTGTTCCACTGCCACTTCAACAACGGCTCGCTCGGTCTGTTCGAGTCCACCCGCTACGCCCGCGGCCACAAGGCGCTCTACACCTTCGAGATCAACGGCGAGAACATGTCGCTGAAGTGGGACCTCCACGATCTGCACCGCCTGCAGATCTTCGATTACACCGACGAGAGCAAAGAACGCGGCTGGAAGAGCGTCCACGTCTCCGATGGCGACCATCCCTACTGCGGCAACTGGTGGGTGCCCGGCCTCCAGCTCGGCTACGAGCACAGCTTCATCCACGCGATGGTCGAGTTCGTCCGCGGCCTCGAGAACGGCAAGGGCAGCAAGCCGGATTTCAAGGACGGCCTCGCCACCGACTACGTCGTGGACGCCGTGCTGGCCTCCGCCAAATCGAAGAAGTGGGCCAAAGTGAAGCAGGTCAAAGCCTGACCGGCGCCGACCGCCATCCTTGGACAGGCCCGCGCCGCGAGACGGCGCGGGCCTTTTCGTTCCCGGTGCGGCCCACCGGGGCGTCGACCCGGTCCGCAAGCGGCGATTCTCCTACGCCGCGGCCCGAGGAGCGGTTACCAACCCGCTTGTCATGCCCACCCGCGTCTTCCTCATCCGCCACGGTGCGACCCCTCTGCTCGCCGAGGACCGCTTCGCCGGCGAGACCGACGTGCCGCTTTCCGACCTCGGCGTCGACCAGGTCCGCCGGCTCGGCGCGCGGCTCGCCACGGTCCCGCTGACGGCGGTCTACGCGTCCCCGTTGGATCGCACGGTGGTGACCGCCGGAGCCGTGGCCGGACCGCACGGGCTGGAGGTGCGGACCCGCGACGGCCTGCGCGAGATGTCGCACGGCCGGTGGGAAGAAAAGACCCGCGGCGAGGTCGAGGCCGGTTTCGGCGACGAGTACCGGCTCTGGGAAGAAGATCCGTTCACCTTCGCGCCCGTCGGCGGCGAGACCGGCCTTGCCGTGGTCGCCCGCGCCTTGCCGGTGCTCCGGCAGATCGTCGCGGCGCATCCCGACGAGCAGATCGCCGTGGTCTCGCACAAGGCCACGATCCGGCTGCTCATCTGCGTGCTGCTCGGGTTCGATCCGCGCACCTACCGCGACCGCCTCGACCAGAGCCCGGCGTGCGTGAACATCCTCGACTTCAAGGATCCCGCACATGCGCGGCTCACCCTTTTCAACGACGTGTCGCACCACGCGGATGCCGGCCTCGCGCTGCCGCCCGCGCCGAAGGGCCGGTTGTCGAAATGGTGGGACGCCTCGGCCGCGGCCGGCGTGATGGTGCCGTGACGAGGGCGCGGCCCGATCCGCTTCTTTCGGTGCCGTTTTTTTCTGTGGCGGCTTTCCGGTCCGCGACCATCTTGTGCGGCATGCCGAACATCATCGCTCCGCCGAGCTGGCGCATCCCTGAACGTTTCGTCACCCCCGAGGCGGTGTTCCGCGACCGCCGCCGGTTCATCCAGGAGATGGGTTTCCTCGGTAGCGGCCTGCTCGCCGCTCCGCTGATCGGCCAAGCCAAGGCCGCCGAGCCGGCACCGGCCGGATCCGCTTCGCCTGGGGCGGCCGCCGCCCCGAAGGCCGGGAAGTATCCCGCGTCGCGGAACCCGAAGTTCGACGGCAAGGGGCTCCAGCTCACCGCGGCCGACGTCCCCGGCAAGTACAACAATTTCTACGAGTTCACGACCTCCAAGGAGCGCGTCCACCGGATGGTCGACAAGTTCACCATCGATCCTTGGGCCATCCAGATCGGTGGCCTTTGCGAGAAGCCGATGACGCTCCAGATGGGCGACCTGCTCTCGGAGTTCGCCCTCGAGGAACGGGTCTACCGGTTCCGCTGCGTCGAGGCTTGGGCGATGGTCGTGCCGTGGACCGGTTTCCCGCTCGCCAAGCTGTTGGCGAAGGTCCAGCCCAAGGCCGAGGCGAAGTTCGTCAAGTTCGTCACCGCGATGCGCCCCGACCAGATGCCCGGCATCGAGCGCCTGCGCGGATATCCTTGGCCCTACACCGAAGGTCTCCGCATCGACGAGGCCATGGACGACCTCGTGATGCTCTCCACCGGGATCTACGGCCAACCGCTCCCGAAGCAGCACGGCGCGCCGATCCGGCTCGTGGTGCCTTGGAAGTACGGCTACAAGAGCATCAAGAGCATCGCCCGCATCGAACTGGTCGCCAAGCAACCGGCGACGCTCTGGGAGACGCTCTCGGCGGAGGAGTACCCCTTCGAATCCAACGTCGACCCCAAGGTGCCGCATCCCCGCTGGTCGCAGGCCACCGAACGGCTCGTCGACACCGGCGACCGCGTGCCGACGCTTCCGTACAACGGCTACGGCGACCAGGTGGCGAAGTATTATCGGAAGGGGTGAGGGGATAGTTCCCAGTTTTTGATCTTACGCCCGGGATCCGAACGATGCGCCGTTCCGGCCGGGTCACGCACACATGAGGTTCTACTCGTCCATCTGGGTCGCCCTGCTGCTCGTCGGCACGGCACGGGGCGAGACGCGGTTCACCGTCGCGACCTACAATCTCGAGAACTACCACCTCCGCGATTTCGGCAACCGCAAGGCCAAGCCGCCCGAGGCCCGCGCGAAGGTCGTCGCCCAGCTCGCCGCGATCAAGCCTGATGTCGTCGCCCTGCAGGAGATCGGTGAACCGGCCGCCCTAGCCGAGCTCCAGGCCTCGCTGAAGGCCGCCGGGGTCGACCTCCGATACAGCGAACATCTCGCGGGCTGGGACACGAATATCTTCGTCGCCGTCCTCAGCCGCTTCCCGGTCACCGCGCGGCATCCGCACACCAACGACCAGTTCCTGCTCGGCGGCCGGCGCTTCCACAGCAGCCGCGCCACCATCGAGATCGAGATCGCGGCCGCGCCGCATCGCCGGTTCACCCTGCTGACCACCCACCTCAAGTCCAAGCGCCAGCTGCCCGGGGCCGATGAATCCGAGCTGCGCGAACAGGAGGCGCTCCAGCTCCGGGGGCACATCGACGCGCTGTTGGCGCGTGATCCGCAGCGGGACGTCGTCGTGTGCGGCGACCTCAACGACACCAAGGACGCGCCGGCCGTGCGCATCATCCGCGGCAAAGGCGCCACCGCGCTGGTGGACACGCGGCCCTTCGAGCGCAACGGCGACACGGTCCCGAGCGACAACCCGCGCTTCGACCCGCGCCGCGTCGCTTGGACCCATTTCTACGGCAAGGAGGACACCTTTTCGCGCATCGACTACATCCTGCTGAGCCGCGGGATGGCGCGCTCGTGGCGGCCGGAAGGCAGCTACGTCTTCGCCGCTCCGGACTGGGGCCTGGCCTCGGACCACCGGCCGGTGGTCTGCGAGTTCGTCGTGGCGGACAAGTGAGCTGTCGCCACGACTAGCCGCGTCCGACCGACCGCCACGCTCCCGAAAGGCGGGACCACCACGATGCCTTCGCGGCCCGGCGCAGCGGACGGGACGCCATCTCGCGGAACTGCGACGACGCGCGGTTCCGGGCGAAACGGCCCGCCGATTCGATCCAGACCAGCATCGCCGCCGCCACCACGACGCGGGCCATGTCCATCCCGAGGAACGGCATGCCCATCGGAAGAAGGAAGGACAATGCTGCGGAGATCGCGTTGGGCACGATGAACCCGATCCCGAGGGCCCCGCCGACGACCGCGTTGACCGTCCGTCCTTCGAGCGCCAGGTACGTGGCGATCCATCGCGACGCGGACAGCGCGCGCAGGAAGACCGCGGCCGAGACCGCGAACGGGATGGCGCGCGACACGGACCCGTCTTCGCCCCGCAGCCCTGACATCCACCAGAGGTCCACACCGATCAGCACCGCGGCCGGCCCGAGGAAGATCCGGCGCAATCCCATCATCTGCCCGGCGAAGATCCCGCGCTCGTCCAACGGTGTCGTCAGCAGGAGCTCCAGCGCGCCAGAATGACGTTCTTCGCAGAGGCGTTGGGCAGACTCCGTGACGATCCAAACCACGAGCAGCACGTGGGCGATGAAGATCGCCGCCGGCACGAATTCACCGATCCACATCGAGCCCGCCTTCCAGAGGCCGAACCCGAATCCGCAGACCAACCCGACGAAGAGCATCCAAGGATAGAAGGGTTTCCAGATCTCGCGATGGGAAAGCCAGAGGAAGGGGTTGCGGTCCAGCAGGCGTCGCCTCAACGCCGCCCGGCGGACCGGGCCGCCGAAGCGCACCGCTGCCCACGTGCTCCGCCAACCTTTCGATGGTGCGGCCGCCTTGTCCTGCCAGACGGTCCGCACCCGCCGCGCGACGACCCAGAGCATCATCCACGCGGCCAGATGCTGGGCGATGGCGGCCGCGGCGAACATGCGCCCTGTCAGTTGGAACGGCAGCGGAGGAAGGAAACCGCCGGCGATGGTCGACACCGATTGCATGCCGACCTGGAAGAACAGGATGAACGGGCTGGCCAACAGCACCGGGGCCGCCTGCACCGCGGTGAGTGCGTCGTCCCTCGACACCAGCCACGCGAACGTCGCCCACGGGAACGCCGCGAGGAACACGACGGCGAAGATGGCCAGGCCGGTCGCCTGCCGAGCGTCACGGCAGAACGACGACGCCAGCATCCCCGCGGCCAGGCCGACGAACAGCGCGTTGATCAGCGCCACCGCCAGCAGCGCCACCTGGCCCAACGTCACGCCGCCGAGCAACACCGGCATCGCGAGCACGGGCAGAACGCCCATCAGGCAATAGCCGGCGTTCGCCGCCGCCGCCGCCAGCTTGCCCAGCACCACGTCCCATCCGCCGAGATCGGTGAGGAAGAGCAGGCCGAGCGTGCCTTCCCGTCGTTCGCGGCTGATGCAATCGCCGGTCAACCCCGGCCCGATGAAGAGCGCGGCGAGGCCGGTCACGAAGGTCAGCTGCAAGAACACGACCCCGCCGAGCGCGCCTGGCGAGATCGAGTTGCCCATCCCGAGCGCGAACGCCGCGCCGCCGAGCTGCGCCCGGGTGATACCCATCGCCTTCCACAGGATGAACGCCGTGAGACCGACAGCGAGCCCGGCGATGGACGACCGCGCCCGCCATGTCGCTGGACGCCGTGATGCGACGCGCAGCTCTCGGCCCACCACCGGCCAAGCGTTCTTCACGGATGCCTCCTCGGCTCGCTGGGGAAGTCCGTTCTCATGCGGCCGTCGCGGTCCGGCGCCGGAACCATCCCCGGCTCTGTCCCGGCCGTCGCGTGGCCAGGTCGCGGAATTCGGTCGTCAGGCTCCGCCTCGCGCGGACGATCCAGAGGACGTTGTTGGCCGCACCGATCAGTGCCCATCCGACGAGCATCCGCGGCGGCGTGAAGATATCGCCGCGCGTGGTGACCGATGCCACCGCAACCATGCTCACCAACGCGATGCAGACGAGCCAAGGGAGGATGATCCCCCGGACCAGGACGACCGAGGTCGGGCGGCTGCCCGAGGTCATCCCGCTCCATAGGCCGAGCCAGGACAGCGTCACGGCATCGAACGCGAGGAAGGCCATCCGCAGCACCCAGAGCAGCGCCCAATGGAACTGGTCCTCGCTGCTGGAGACATCGCGCGATGCCGAGCCCAGCAGGAAGACCGCATCGACCGCCAGCACCGCCACCACCGGCCCGGCGAACTGCCGACGCAACGCCACGAACCGCCCGTGCAGCAGCTCCTGCACGCTCAAGGGCGTGGACAACAGCAGCTCCAGCGCGCCGTCGCGGCGGTCCTCGGCGAACTGCCGCGGCCCTTCGCTGGCGATCCAGACCTTCAGCACCAGATGGACGAGGATGGAGGTCGTGAGATAGGACGCGCCGTTCCACCAATCGTTGCCCACCCAGCGGGCCAGCGACAGGAAGACCACGGCCGCGCCGGCGAGGAAGACCCACACCAGCGCCGGCCGGAGCCAATGCCTCGCGGCCAGCCACGCCACCGGGCTCAGGTCGAGCAGCCGCGCGCGGTGACGGTCCTTCGCCGGGCGGTCCGGGAACCGCAGGCGCTCCAGCGCCCGACGCCAACCGCGCTTCCCGCGGTCCGCGCCCGTGTCTTGCCAGGACCTCGGAAGCCTCCAGCTCGCCAAGACCAGGAACAGCGCGGCAAGCACGGCGGTGAAGGTCACGGACAGCCAGAACCCGGCGGTGTTCGCGCGATACTGGGCGTCGAAGGCCCATCCGTAGGCCGTGACCGGGGACATCCACATCACGGTGCGCTTGAGCAGTTCGTCCACCGGGCCGGACGGCTGGCCGGGCCCGATGAGCACGTAGCGCACGGTCAATCCGACGGCGGGCATGAGGAACAGCACCATCAGCACGACCACGAAGGTCCCGAGCGCGGCGCGCTTGCCGTCCTTGCTGAAGACCGAGACGCACATCCCTGCGGCGAGGGACACCAGCAGCAGGTCCACCAGCACGAGCACCATGCGCCAATACTCGCCCGCGGTCACCCCGCCCAGGAGCATCGCCAACGCCAGCACCGGCAACGACGCGAACAGGCTGTAGACCGCCCCGAGCGAGCTGGCGGCGAGCTTGCCCAGCGTGACGTCGATGCCGCTGAGGTCGGTGAGGAAGAGCAGGCCCAGCGTGCCTTCGCGCTTCTCCGAGCTCACGCTGTCCGCGCTGTGCGTCACTCCCGCGAACGCGGCGAAGACGAACGAGAAGAAGGACAACGTGCCGAAGAGAGGCTTGCCCAGCGCGCCGAGCCCCATCGTCCCTTGGAGCAGCAGGAACCACGAGCTGACCAGGATCGCCAGCAACGCCGCGCCGGCGCGGCTCCAATAGGTCCACGACCGACGCGACGCCACGCGCAGCTCGCGTTCGACGACGGGGAGCAGGGTCATGTGGTGGATACCGTCCGGACGAAGCGTCCGGGGTTCAAGGCCCAAGTAGTTGTCTGAGTCTGGTGGGGCGCATCTCAGTTTTTTGCAGCCTATCCATCCGTCAAGGATATCGCGGAGCGATGTCAGCGATTAGCCGGGGGGCGAGGAGCGTGGCGACGACACTCCCGGATACCGTCGGCCAACGCGTCGACCCCGGCAGGGGTCGTAGTCAACCGGGTCGTGGTCTGGTGCACTGGCACCCCTTGCAGGGTGCTTGTCTCTTCGTCTGTCACCGTGGGGTGTCGCTGTCGCTCAACCCCCGGCTAATCGCTGGCAAGCCTCTGGCTTGCAAAGTCGACGCCATCTCTCTGCAAGCAACTGAGATGCACCCAGTCCGGCTCCTCGACCGGCTGCGGCGGCCTCCGCGCTCCTCAGGGCGTCGTCGCACCCGGTCACGGCTTCTTGGCCGGGCGCGGAGGTTCGCCGACGAGAGGCTGCGTGCTGCGCAGGTAGGCGAAGAGGTCGCGCGTCTGTTGCTCGGAGAAGCCTTCGAGCAAGCCCTCCGGCATGAGCGAGAGCCCGGCGGCCTTGAGCTCCGCGAGGTCGGCCCGGGCCAGGTGGACGTTCTGGTTGTCCAGGCCGCGCAGCACGATCATCCGGTCGTCCTGCTCGGCCAGGAAGCCCGACAGAGAACGCCCGTCCTTGGTCTCGACCGAGTAGTTCTCGAAGCCTTCGCGGATCTCCGCGCTCGGGTCCACGAGGCTGGGCAGGAGCGTGCCAAGATCTTCGCGCTGGTACGGCGTGAG